>MEFT01000058.1:0-11455 GCA_001725215.1 Clostridium sp. SCN 57-10 | reverse complement strand
AGCGCGTGGTTTTCGCTTGTGCTGCAGGCCGTTCTCATGATGGCGCTGTGCGTCACGTTCCCGCTCGCCTCGTCCTATCTGGTCGACCCGCTTTTGAAGGATATGTTCTATCGCACGGTGCCTGAAATGATCAGCCGCGGCAACATGAAGATCATGCTGATGATGTTGTGCGCCATTGCGATTCTTCCTATCGCGGTCAGGCTGCTGACCTTCGGCAAGCGCAACCAGATCGTTATGTCATATATGGGCGGCGCCAACTGGGGCGACGACCGCGCATTTGTCAATTCCTTTGGCGAAAAAGAGCGTATGTATCTTGCCAACTGGTATATGGAAGACTATTTCGGCGAGAAAAAACTGATGAAGCCCGCGCTGGTGCTCTCCTCCGCGGCGATTGTGATTTTGATGATTCTTGTGATGGGGGGCGCATTGGCATGAGTATTTCCGTAATATACGCGGCACTTTATGTACTGCTTGCCCCGCTTGCCGGCGGACTGCTCGCCGGCATCGATCGCAAAATCACGGCGCGTATGCAGGGGCGGCAAGGTCCGCCGGTTTTGCAGCCGTTTTATGATTTGCATAAGCTGCGTCAGAAGCAGGCACTCGTCGTCAATACGGTGCAGGATTTTCTCGTATGGGGCTTTCTCGTGTTCGTCGTCTTCACCGGCGCGCTGTTTTTCTCGGGCGGCGATTTGCTGCTGGTCTTTTTCGCGCTGACGCTTGCAAGCATTTTCTTCATCATGAGCGCCTATTCCGCAAACTCGCCCTACAGCGCGATGGGCGCGCAGCGCGAGCTTGTGCAGATCATGGCATATGAGCCGATGGTGCTGCTCGTGGCGATTGGGTTTTATGATGTGACGGGTAGCTTCTCCGTGCGTGACATCGTACACGCCGGTTCCGTGCCTGCCATCGTGTACACGCCCGGTATCTTTATCGGCTTTCTGTGGATACTTGCGATTAAGTTTCGCAAATCGCCGTTTGATTTAAGCACGTCGCATCACGCACACCAGGAGATGGTGAAGGGTATGACGACCGAGCTTTCCGGGCATATTCTTGCCCTTGTCGAGATCGCCCACTGGTATGAGAACATTTTTTTGCTCGGTGTGGTAGGATTGTTTTTCATGACGGGCGCGTGGTGGAGCGGCATCGTCGCCCTTGTCGGATGCGCGATCACCTATTTTTTCGAGATCCTGGCGGACAACGTCTTCCCTCGCGTCAAGTGGGAGTGGATGCTGAAGGCTACGTGGATCGTCATCGCGGTCAGCGGCGTGGTCAATCTGCTCATGCTGACCTGGATTGGATAAGGAGGCGCCGACTTGAAAGTTTCACAATCGCCGTGGCTGCTGCATTATGACGGTTCAAGCTGTAACGGCTGCGATATTGAGGTGCTGGCGTGCCTTACGCCGGTTTACGATGTAGAGCGCTTTGGCGTGATTAACACCGGAAACCCCAAGCACGCGGATATTTTCCTCGTGACGGGGGGCATCAACGCGCAAAACGAGCAGGTTGTCAAGCAGATTTACGAGCAAATGCCGAACCCCAAAGTGGTGCTTGCCGTGGGTATCTGCGCGTGCAACGGCGGTATCTTTAAAGAATGCTACAACATCCACGGCGGGGTAGACACCGCAATTCCCGTCGACATTTATGTGCCCGGCTGCGCCGCGCGGCCGGAGGCGATTATCGATGGCGTGGTCAAAGCAATTGCGCTGCTCGATGAAAAAAGAGAGCGGATGAAAAAGGAGGGGGCATAATGACGGAAGCAACCATGCTGTACATCGGCCCGGGCGACCTTGTGCTGCGCGCGCTGGAGCTGCGCAACAACGGCTATCGGCTGGTGCAGATTTGCGCAACCAAGTCGAGAGCAGGCTTCGAGTTGCTCTATACCTTCGGAATGGGGAGCGAGCTTTCGCATCTGCGTTTTGAAATTCCGCCGGATGGCGAGATCATGAGCATCAGCAACATTTTTGAGCCCGCGTTTTTGTATGAAAATGAGATTACCGACCTTTTCGGCGTAAACATCAAGCACATTTCGCTCGATTATCAAGGCAAGCTCTACCGCATCGAAACGCCGACACCCTTTAAATAAGGAGGAATCGCTATGTCAACGCGAAGCATTGTTCCGTTCGGGCCGCAGCACCCCGTTTTGCCCGAGCCGATTCACCTCGACCTCGTACTCGAAGACGAGAAGGTGGTAGAGGCGATTCCCTCCATCGGTTTTGTTCATCGCGGACTTGAAAAGCTGGTGGAGAAAAAAGATTTTAACGAATATGTCTACGTGGCGGAGCGCATCTGCGGCATTTGCAGTTTTATGCATGGCATGGGTTACTGCGAAGCGGTAGAGCGCGTCATGCAGATTGAAATTCCCGCGCGCGCCAAATACCTGCGCACCATCTGGGCGGAAATGTCGCGCATTCACAGCCACTTGCTGTGGCTCGGCCTTCTGGCTGACGCGTTCGGCTTTGAGAGCCTGTTCATGCAGAGTTGGCGTATGCGCGAGCAAATCCTCGATATGTTCGCTTTGTCGGTATGCTGAACAAGATGGAAGCCGATCTGAAAACGCTGTCGCGCACCTTCCTCGGCGACGAAACGGTGAACTCCCGTCTGCGCGATGTCGGCTTTTTGACGGCGCAGCAGGCACACGACCTCGGTGCAGTCGGCCCGTTTATGCGCGCGAGCGGCATCGCCCTCGACACGCGCTTGACCGGTTATGGCGTTTATAGCGACCTTGCGTTCGAGCCGATCACCAGCAGCGTGGGCGACAGCTACGCCCGCACCGACGTGCGCATCCGCGAGATTTTCCAGTCGATCGATCTCATCCGCCAGGCGGCAGCGAAAATTCCGCAGGGCGAGGTGGCCGTGCCTGTCAAGGGAATGCCAGACGGAGAGTATATGATGCGCGTCGAGCAGCCGCGCGGCGAGGCGATTTACTACGTCAAGGCAAATGGGACCAAGTTCCTCGACCGCGTACGCGTGCGCACGCCGACGTTTGCCAACCTGCCCGGATTGCTTGAAACGCTGAAGGGCTGCCAGTTGGCCGACGTGCCCATTCTCATCCTGACCATTGACCCGTGCATCAGCTGCACCGAAAGGTAGGCGGATATGAGGGTATTGTCTTTTACGAAAACGGCGCTGAAAAACCTGTTTTCCAAGCCTGCGACGCGCCCCTATCCGTTGCAGCCGCGTGACTATCCGGAGCGCACGCGCGGGCATATCGATATCGACATTGACGTGTGCGTGCTGTGCGGCATCTGCGCGAAAAAATGCCCGGCGGGCGCGATTGCGGTCGACCGTGCGGCGGGCAACTGGTCGATTGAACGCTTCGGCTGCATCCAATGCGCGGCGTGCGTCGAAAACTGCCCGAAAAAATGCCTCTCCATGGGGCGGAGCTACACTGACCCCGCACCAAAAAAACACACCGACGTTTATCAAAAACCGCCCGCGGAAGCGAATGCGCCTGAAGCGGCAGCGAAAGGAGATACATCTCATGCATGATCATCACGAGGCGGTTCACATTCTAGAACACGCCGAAGAAGCGGCGAAACAGCAGGGCAAAAATAAGGTGACGAAAATTCACCTTGCCATTGGAGACAGCTCGACCTATTCGGAAGAGAGCATTCGCATGTTCCTTGAGGATAATTGGAAGGGTACGGTGTGCGAAGGCGCGGAGCTGTGTGTGCGCCATGTCAAAACCGTGCTGCGCTGCCCGCGCTGCGCGGCGACGTTTGAGCGCGTGCCGTTCCACTATGAATGCCCGAAGTGCGGTACGCCGGGCGAGCCGACCGACATCGGCAAGGAAATGGACATTGAGGGCTTTACGTTCGCATGACCTGTCATATCACGGTGCTCGGCGTCGTACAAGGGGTGGGATACCGCCCCTTTGTCGCACGTATTGCCGAACGGCTTGGCGTGCGGGGAACGGTGAAAAACAGCGGCGGTATCGTGGAGATTGACGCCGAGGGCGAGCCGGAGCGCATCCGGCAGTTTGCGCACGAGCTTGCGCACAGTGCGCCGAGGGGGGCGCAGGTGTCGCGCGTCGTGACCGAGGAGATAGAGCCGCGCGCATTTGACGACTTTGCCATCATCGAAAGTGAGCTGCAAAGCGACGAAACGCCGCTCTTTCCGCCCGATCTGCCGATTTGCGAGGATTGCCTGCGCGAGCTTTATGCGGCGGATGACCGGCGGTACGGCTATCCGTTTATCAGCTGCGTTGCCTGCGGCCCGCGTTACAGTATTTTAGAGCGTCTACCCTATGACCGCTGCAACATTACGATGGACGCGTTTCCCATGTGCCCCGCGTGCGAAGCGGAGTATACGACGGAGACGCGCCGCCGCCATGCCCAGACCATCTCGTGCCATGACTGCGGGCCTCAGCTCATCTTTCAGAGCGAAAGCACGCGGCTTGACGGCGCGGCGGCTCTGGAGGAGGGTGTGCGGCTGCTGCGCGAAGGTGCGGTGCTGGCGATCAAGGGCATCGGCGGTTATCAGCTTGCGTGCGACCCGCGCAGCGAGCGCGCCGTTGACACGCTGCGCCGCCTCAAACGGCGCGACAAAAAGCCGTTTGCCGTCATGTTCCCTTCGCTCGACGCGGTGCGCGCCGTCTGCCGTGTCACCGAGGAGGAGCAGGCGCTGCTCTCCTCTCCTGCGCGGCCCATCGTGTTGCTGCCTAAGTTAAGCGAGCCGTTTTGCCGCGATGTGAGCGACGAAAGCCGCTTTCTCGGCGCGTTTTTGCCCTATACGGGGCTTCATCAGTTGCTGACCGACGCGTGCGGCGCGCTCGTCATGACGAGCGGAAACCTGACGAACGAGCCCATTATCACGGACGATGCGTCGGCACTTGCCCTGCCGTCCGACTGCGTCGGCGGCGTGCTTTATCACACGCGCGCCATCGTTGCCCCGCTCGACGATTCGGTCGCGCGCGTCGTCTGCGGCGTGCCGCAGCTCATACGCCGCAGCCGCGGCTATGTGCCTGCGCCGATCTTCCTCACCCAGGAGGCATCTGTGCCTGTGCTTGCCATGGGCGGCGACTTGAAAGCATGCTTCTGTCTGATGCGCGGCAACCGCGCCTACCTGAGCCAGCATTTCGGCGATATGGAGGAATACGCGGTCTTTGAGACTTATCGCGCCCAGCTGAGCCGCATGGAGGGCATTTTCGGCCTTGCGCCGCGCGCCGTTGCCTGCGATATGCATCCCGGCTACCACACCGTGCAGCTTGCTCGGTCGCTCGGTCTGCCGCTTACCGAAGTGCAGCACCACCACGCGCACGCCGCTTCGGTCATGGCCGAGCATGGACTGCACAGCTGCATCGGCGTTTCGTTTGACGGCACAGGCTTCGGCACAGACGGCGCGGCGTGGGGCGGCGAATTTCTGCTGTGCCACGGCGCGGATTTTACGCGCGCGGCGCATTTGCGCTATGTTTCGCTGTGCGGCGGAGACCGCGTATCGAAAGACGCGTCGCTCACCGCGCTTTGCTATCGGCTGGCGTGCGGCGAAGAAAGCGACGACGAGCGTGCCGGGTGGGTTGCCGCCGCGCTGCGCGCCGGCGTCAACACTTGTGAAAGCTCTAGCATGGGCAGGCTGTTTGACGCGGTGAGCGCCGCTTTGGGCATCCGCATGCAAAACACCTATGAGGGCGAGTGCGCCATTGCGCTTGAAAACGCGGCGGCCGCCGCGCAGGCGGTGGGCGAGGCGCCCTATCCGCTGACGCTTGCCGCCCAAGACACGGCCGAAGGGCTGCTGCTCGACCAAATCGGACTGCTACGCGATGTGATGCGTGCGGCGCGCGAAGGCGCGTCGGTCGGCGCGGTTGCGCTCGGCTTTCATCTGGCGCTTGCGCGCGCCGTTTTGGCGGTGTGCGCCACGCTGCGGGCGCGCAGCGGCGAACGTGCCGTCGCGCTGAGTGGTGGTGTGTTCGGCAACCTGCTTCTCATGGAGCAGTGCGTCCGCCTGCTTGAGGCGGACGGCTTTGAGGTTTATTTTAACCGTGAAACGCCGTGCAACGACGGCGGAATCTGTCTTGGGCAGGCGTGGCTGTGTGCGCAGCGCGTCGCGCAATGAACGAAAGGGGGCTTCTGCCATGTGTGTGGCAATGCCGGGGAAAGTTATCAGCGTAGAAGGAACGATTGCCGAGGTCGATTTCAGCGGAAATCGCATCCGCGCGCAGGCAGGCCTTGTTTCCGTCAAGCCGGGCGACTATGTGCTTGTGCATGCCGGCTGCATTCTGCAGGTCGTGTCGCGGCAGGACTATGACTGCCTTGCCGAGCTGTTTGCGGAAATGGACGGTCTATGCTGAGCAGAAAAGACTTTTTGACAGGTTATGACGGACCGCCCGTGCGCCTCATGGAGGTGTGCGGCACCCACACGGCGGCGATCTCGCACAGCGGTATCGCCGGTATGCTTCCGCCCGCAATTCGGCTGATCTCCGGCCCGGGCTGCCCCGTGTGCGTCACCGTGACGTCATACCTTGACCGTCTTGCGGCGCTCAGCCTTGAGCCGAACCACGTCGTCGTGTCATTCGGCGACCTGCTGCGCGTCAAGGGAAGCGACGGCAGTCTGCAAGATGCCAAAGCGCGTGGCGGGCAGGTGCGCATGGTCTATTCTCCGATGGATATGCTGCCGCTTGCCGCGGCAGAGCCGCACAAAACATTTGTGTTTGCCGCCGTCGGGTTTGAGACGACGGAACCCGTTTACGCGCTGCTGCTCAGCGAAGCGCTGCGGCTCGGTTTGCGCAACGTGCGGCTGCTTACGTCGCTTAAAACCATGCCGGCCGTCATTGACTGGGTGTGCACTCACCAGGGCGGCATAGACGGATTTCTTGCGCCCGGACACGTCAGCGTGATTACCGGTGTTGCGCCGTTTGTTCCGCTCGCCGAACGGTACGGTATACCGTTCGTCATCGCGGGCTTCGAGCCGCCGCAGCTCATCGACGCGCTTTACGCGCTCGTCAAGCTGCGCGGCAGGGGCGTGGTGAAAAACCTTTACCCCTCGGTGGTGGCGGAGAGAGGCAACGAGACGGCACGCCAGCTCGTCTCGCGCTTTTTTGAGCCATGCGATGCCGCGTGGCGCGGCATGGGCGTTTTGCCGGAGTCGGGCATGCGGCTTCGCGCCGAGTGGGGCGCGTTTGACGCAGGCAGCGCCGAGCTGACGGAAGACGGCGGGCTTCACCCCGGCTGCCGCTGTGCAAGCGTGCTCGTCGGCGAGATTACCCCAAGCGCCTGCCCGCTGTATGGCACGGCGTGTACGCCACAGTCGCCGCAGGGGGCGTGCATGGTATCCCAAGAGGGCAGCTGCTATCAATATTATAGTAACAAAAGGTAATAAAAAGGCGAATAAGTTCGTTTTGTATTGGAGAAGGAGCGTGCCGCAATGAAAATTACGATGGCGCACGGCAGCGGCGGAAAGGCTACCTCGGAGCTGATCGCCCAGGTGTTTGCCGCCCGCTTTCAAAACTCCGTGCTCGACGCGATGGAGGATGCCGCCGTGGTGCCCGGTGCGGCGACGCTCGCCGTGACGACCGACAGCTTCGTCGTGACGCCGCTCTTTTTCGCGGGCAGCGACATCGGAAGGCTCTCGGTGTGCGGCACGGTGAACGACCTGCTGATGCGCGGCGCGACGCCGCGCTATCTGACGTGCGGCTTTATCATTGAAGAGGGCGCCGAAACAGACGATCTGGCGCGCATCGCGCAGTCGATGGCGGACACGGCGCGCGAAGCGGGCGTGACGATTGTGGCGGGCGACACCAAGGTGATCGAGGGCAGCGGCGGCGTTTACATCAACACCGCGGGCGTTGGCTTTGTGCCGCAGGAGCGCAGCGTCGGCGCGGCGCACTGCCGCGCGGGAGACGCCGTGCTCATCTCCGGCTTTCTCGGTGAGCATCACGCCGCCATCTTAAGCGCGCGTATGGGCATCGCAAACGGTATTAAAAGCGACTGCGCGCCGCTTGGCGAGGCCGTTGAGGCTCTTTTTGGAAGCGGCGCGCGTGTGCGCGCGCTGCGTGACGTGACGCGCGGCGGTTTGGCCACCGTGCTCAACGAATTTGCCACCGCTTCCGCGTGCCGCTTCGAGCTGTGGGAAGAGCGCCTGCCCGTGCCACCGCCCGTCGCCGGTTTGTGCGGCATTCTCGGGCTTGATCCGCTTTATATGGGCAACGAGGGTAAGTTTGTGGCCGTCGTCCCGCAGGAAGACGCGGAAAAGGCGCTCGCCGCGCTGAGAGGGGCGAAATACGGGGAGAATGCGGCGATCATCGGCGTCGTCGCGCCCGGCGAGCCGCTGCTCGTCATGCACACCGCCATCGGAGGCACGCGCATTGTGCCCGAGCTTTACGGCGAAGGCCTTCCGCGCATCTGCTGACGCGCGTGCACATGCGGTTTGAAGATTTCCGCCATACTCGCCGCGAAACGAAACGAAAACCCAGTGAGTGCCATACTCACTGGGTTTCTGCTTTTTCGGCGGTATGATAGCGTATGCGTGAAAGCGAATCGCTGCAATCAAATGGGGGCGGCTCCTTTTGGTACATACGGTACACGGCGTTGCGTATCTCCTGATAGCTTGTACAGCGGCAGAGGTTGGACTGAAGCCATTCTTCTATGACCAGCTCGTCCGGCATATCAGGGTGCTGCGTGTGCAGCGCATGGCACACCATCAAAAAGCCCGAGGTGCAGTAGCCGCATTGGAACGCGTTTTCCTGAACAAAAGCCTGTTGCACGGCGGCCGCGCCGCCGAAGCCTTCGACTGTTTGAATCGAATGCCCCGCCGCTTCTACCGCAAGAACCAGACAGGATTTTGCCGGCCATCCGTCCATGATGACCGTACACGCCCCGCAATCGCCGTTTTTGCAGCCCGGCTTTGCGCCGGTTAAACCGAGCTGTTCGCGCAGAACATCAAGCAGCAAGTCGGCGGGGCGAACCGCCAGCTCATGCCGACCGCCGTTTACATCCAGTGTGATAACCGTTTTACCTTCATATCTAACCATGATTGACCTCGCCCAAAAGGGCTTGGAGCATGTTTTTGAATACGAATATCCGATATCCGCTCGAGCCTTCTACATTATGGCAAGGCGGCTCGGGCAGCAGCGCTGCGGCACGCGCGGCGCGCGCGGCAGGGGAAAGGGAATGGTCGTTTACCACAGCTTCTATGCTTGCATCACGGAAGGGAAACGAGCAAACTCCGGAGAATGCGACACGCAGAAAGCTGTCTTTGTAGAGCGCTGCCATACTTACGAGAGGGTAATCAATTTTTTCATTTGAGGTTTGCTTGACGTGGAAATGCGTCGCACCCAAGGCCCACTCGGGGATATGCAGCTGCACGACGAGCTCGCAGGGGGACAGGTGCATACTGCCTTGAAACACATCGCCTATCGCTGCATTGCGCAAACCGGAAGACCCAAGCAGCGTGACGGTCGCATCGGATAGCAGCAGTGGCAGGCTGGTCTCTCTGTACATGATGGCACCACACAGGTTACCGCCGAGCGTGATTCTGCACTGGTTTGTATGATCCGCAATTCTCCCGCACGCCAACGATAGCAGAGGGAAAAGGTCAGACTCTTTGATTTGATTCAGCGTGCACGCCGAGCCAATATGAAGCCCCTCGGAATCAAGCGCCAAATACGAGCATTCGGGAATGTTTTTGATGTCGATGACAGCGCCGGGCCTCATGCTGCCCGCGCGCGACATGGTGATGATTTCGGTGCCGCCCGCATAATAAACCGGCTCTTTTCCCTCGGTGCGCAACCGAGTGCAAGCGTCAAACGCTTCGGACAGCGAGTCGGGCCTGTAATAGATAAAGTCAAATGGAATCATGGCAATCCTCCTGAGCAGCGCTCCAAATATTCTCCGGGGTCAAAGGGAGAAACAGCAGCTCTTTTCCGAACGCCGCCGACAATGCATTTCCGAGCGCTGCCGGTATTCCGATGATGCCGTGCTCCGAATAGCTTCGTACACCGTAAGGTGAGTTTGTCTCCGGTGTTTCGACAAAGCAAACCCGATAGTCGGGCTCCTGCCCAATATGAAGCAGCTTGTAGGTGCGCAGGTTGGGCGTTTGGGGTTTTCCCTGCCGGTCATAGGAAAAGGCTTCTCTGCTAGCCAGACTGATGCCCATCGACATACCGCCCGCCGTCACAGCGCGCATCAGCTCGGGGTTGATGGCTTTTCCGACGTCCATGACGGTCGATGCAGCCAGAATGCGGTATGAAAAATCCGTTAAGTCCGCCTCGACTTCCACAACCTGTGCGCCAAGCGTCCAGGCAGGGCCGGTTTTGCCTTTTCCGGTTTGCCGATCGAGCAGGCTTAGCCCTTTCAGCATAAAGCCGCCGCGGCCAAGAGCCGGCTCGCCGATGGACGTTCCCGCGGCCGACTGATATCCCTGCACAGTATCCTTGAAGGAGATAAACGCTTCCGGGTTCTTTTTCGAATAGACGCGTCCGTTGGCGCCGCATCAAATCATCGGCGGCGCGCATGACCGCGTGCCCCGCCATGTGCTCCGTAAGGCTGGCGACCGTTTTCCAGTGCTCGGGCGCAGTCCTTGTGTCAACGGGCAGCACAACGTGAACCTGATCAGGCTGAATGCCAAGACGATCGGCCAGCATCACGGCCAAATTGGTTTGCCCGCCGCATCCGATTTCGACAACGCCGGTGTTCAGGTTGACGCTGCCGTCAGGGTTAAAGGTAATTATGGCGCCCGATATAGAGTCTATGGGCGGATTTTCGGTTTTCCAAAAGCAAGACACACCCTTTGCACGAACGGTATGCTGCTTGATGGGTTTGGCTTGTCCGCCGTCCCACTCCGAGAGCGATTGAACGTCGGTCAGGCACTGTGGTAAGTTGCCGATGAGACTGTCTGTGCACACAACCTGCGTTGGCGTTAAGCTGCCGGCGTGAATGGCGTTTTGCTGCCGAAGCGCAAGCGGATCCAGTCTGCACTTGCGTGCGAGCATATCCATCGTGCGCTCGACGCAAAATGTGAACGAGTCGTGCGCAAAGCCGCGGAATGACGTCGCGTAGGTATGATTGGTATACACGCAGAGGGAATCACAGCTAAGATGCTCGATATGATAAGGGCCGGTGCAGTCCACGGCGATTGCCTTAGCCATATAGGGCGAAATGTCGGCATATGCCCCGCAATCAAGCCAATAGGTCATTTCTGCCGCTTTGAGCATACCGTGTTTGTCGGCCCCCAGTTTGATTTCGGCCTCTAAACCGATACGGCCGGGTGCGGATGCTAAATCCTGCTCTCGTGGAATGATTAACCGAACCGCCCTGCCCCCCACGCTCCGCGAGGCAAGGAACGCCAATATCTCGAGAAATGTAGGTGATTTACCTCCGAAGCCCCCGCCGACAAACGGAACATGAACCTGGATTTGCCCCGATGGAATCACAAATACGTCAGAAATCCGCTTTCTCACCGCGTAAGGCGACTGCGAAGCGGTGGTGATGGTAACGGTGCCGTCAGAAGAAATTTCGGCTCG
>MEFT01000057.1 GCA_001725215.1 Clostridium sp. SCN 57-10 | reverse complement strand
CGGGGTAGTCGGTTTCGAGCGTCTGCGGCTTGATGCGCGACGCTTCGCGCGTTTCGACGGGGTTGATGAGTGCGGCGCGCACGGCAGCCATGTCTTCGTCGGTCAAATCGCCATAAAGCAGATAGACGGCGGCGGTGCGCACGAGCGGGCGGTCGAGCCGTGTCATCAGCGCGATGCACTGCGCGCACGAGTCGGCGCGCATGTCAAACTGCCCGGGCAGCGACTCGACGGCGAGCAGGCGCGCGCCTACCGCGTCGGGCAGCGTTTCGTCATACACCATGTCGCACGCAGGTTCGGAAAACACGCCGGCGCGCGCAAGTGCGTAGGTCTGCGCGTCGATGCCCTCTACGTCGTAGCGGCACAGGATGCGCACGCGCGTCAGTCGCGCGACGCCCTCCTCATTGCGCAGGCGGTCGCACAGCGCGCGCGCCTCGGTGTCAAATCCGGGGCGCTTTTCGGTATAGCAGCGGAAAACGGTCATCACTTTGTCCCCCTTGTCGTTTGTTGCGCGCACGCGTCCTTCTGCCCGATGTCGCGGCGGAAAAACGCGCCTTCAAATGAAATGTCCTGCACGCCTTCGTAAGCGAGCATCAGCGCGCCGTACAGCGTGTCGTGCGCCGCCTGCACGGCGAGCACGCGCCCGCCGCTTGTGACGAGCGCGCCGTCTTGTGTTGCCGTGCCCGCGTGGAACACGGTGCAGCCGCGCCCTTCGGCGCGGGTTATGCCCGAAATGGGAAAGCCCTTGCGGTATGCACCGGGGTAGCCGCCGCTCGCCATGACGACGCAGGCGGAAGCGCGCGGCGCAAAGCGTACGTCAAGCGTGTGCAGCGTGCCTTCGCGGCAGGCGCGCATGACGGAAAGCAGGTCGGTCTCGAGCAGCGGCAGCACGGCCTGCGTTTCGGGGTCGCCGAAGCGCGCGTTGTATTCAATGACCTGCGGCCCGTCGGGCGTCAGCATCAGGCTGACGTACAGCACGCCGCGGAAGGGGGTGCCCTCGCGCGCCATGCCGTCTATCGTCGGGCGGAAAATCGTGTCCATGCATTGCGCGGCCATCGCGGCGGTATAGACCGAAACGGGCGAAAATGCGCCCATGCCGCCTGTGTTGTCGCCTTGGTCGCCGTCAAACGCGCGCTTGTGATCCTGCGCGGCGGGCATGGGCACGATGGTCGCGCCGTCGGTAAAGCAGAGCACCGAAACCTCGGGCCCCGTGAGATATTGTTCGAATAAAATCGGCTCGAAGCCGCCTATGCACAGCGCGTCAAACCCGCGCACGGCCTCGTCGCGCGTCATCGCGACGACGACGCCCTTGCCCTGCGCCAGTCCGTCTTTTTTGAGCACGACGGGCACATCGCACGTCTGCACGTGCGCACGGGCGGCGCGTTCGTCGTCAAACCGCAGGCAGGCGGCGGTGGGGATGCCGTGGCGCGCCATAAAATCCTTGGCGAAGCTTTTCGAGCTTTCGAGGCGCGCCGCCGCCTGCGTCGGTCCGAAGCAGGGGAAGCCGGCTTCTTCCAGCGCGTCGACAAAGCCGAGCGCAAGCGGGTCGTCTGGCGTGACGACGACGAAGTTGGGTCTGATTTCGCGGCACAGCGCGAGCATACCCGTAAGGTCGGTGGCCGAAACGGGGGCATTGGTGCAAAACTGCGCCGTGCCGCCGTTTCCCGGCGCGACGGTGATGCGCGCAACCTGCGGCGAGCGGGCAAGCGCGGCGGCTACCGCGTGCTCGCGCCCGCCGCCGCCGATGACGAGAATATGCATATCCTGCCTCCTGTGAGTTTTGATGGTGGTGGGGGTGGTATCAGCTTTGCGGGGGAGTGGGACGGGTGTCGCGCTCCCCGCGTGGGGTTTTGGACGAAGGTTCGCACTTCGTGTGGGAGTAGACGCTTCGCTTAGAGTTACTTTTCCTCGTGGAAAAGTAACCAAAACACGCTGCCGCAGGGTTTGCTTCCGCAAACCATCGCGGCGGAAAGGCAGAACGATTGGCTCGGAGGGAGACTCCGCAAAAAATCACGGCGCCGTACCGTGCGGGCGACGCGCATGCGTCGCCGTGGCAGACCCCGCCCTTCCTTGTGCCTGACTGCGCGTGCGGAATTTTTTAAAAGCCAATCTTGCTTCCGCAATCAGCATTGGCGCTTCACGCGCCGTGCTTTTGCTATGGCGGCGCCCTGCAAGCTGCCGTAGAAGCCATATCGTCGTGGTAGGTTTGCGGCAGCAAACCGCACGACGGGCGTTTTTGGTTACTTTTTGCGCAAACAAAAAGTAACCCCACAGCGGGGAGCGCGTACTTTCCGTCCAAAACCTAAAAACGCGCTCCGCAAAAAAGGAATCAATGATGGAACAGCCGCAGGCCGGTGAAGGCCATGGTGATGCCGTATTTGTCGCACACTTCGATCACGTTGTCGTCGCGGATGCTGCCGCCCGGCTGCGCGATACAGCACACGCCGCTTTTGTGCGCGCGCTCGATGTTGTCGCCAAACGGGAAAAACGCGTCCGATCCAAGCGCAACACCGGTAACGCCGCGCAGATAGTCGCGCTTTTCCTCGCGCGTCAGCGGCTCGGGGCGCTCGGCAAACGACTGCTGCCACACGCCGTCTTCCAAAATATCCTCATATTCGTCGGAAAGGTAAACGTCAATCGCATTGTCACGGCTTGCGCGCGGCAGATTGGGCACAAAGCGCAGCGCCAGCGTTCTGGGGTGGCGGCGCAGATGCCACAGGTCGGCCTTGCCGCCTGCCAGACGCGTGCAGTGGATGCGGCTCTGCTGCCCCGCGCCGACGCCGATGGCCTGTCCGTCTTTCGCGTAGCACACCGAGTTCGACTGCGTGTATTTGAGCGTAATGAGCGCGATGAGCAGGTCGCGCCGCGCGCTTTCAGACAGCTCGCGGCTGCGCGTCACGATGTTACCGAGCAGGCTTTCGTCGATGACGCACTCGTTGCGCCCCTGCTCGAACGTGGCAAGCGCCTCGTCGGTGTAGCCCGGCGCGATGACACCGTCCGACACCTCGCGCGCGATGAGCGCCGCTGTTTCCTTGTCGCACACGTCGCTCAGCGCCGCCCAGTCGCCGTAAGAGCAGACGCGGTCTGCGCCGCGCGCGCGGGCATAGGCGCAGGCGAGGGGGGAAAGCGGCATATCGGTAACGAAAAAGCTGCGGCGGTCGGTTTCGTCAAGCGGCAGTCCGCACGCCGCGCCCGCGGGGCTGACGTGCTTGAACGACGCGGCGCACGGAAGGCCGGTTGCCGCGCGCAGCTCGCGCACAAGCTGCCACGCGTTGAACGCGTCAAGAAAATTGATATAGCCCGGCTTGCCCGAAAGCACGGTGACGGGCAGCTCGCCCTCGCGCATGAAAATGCGCGCCGGCTTCTGGTTCGGGTTGCAGCCGTATTTTAACGCAAGCTCGTTCATTTTGCACCTCCGTGGCGGTTTATGATGTGCGCCTGCCGCGCGCCCGACGCAAGGTCGACCGTGCAGGCGTAAAGCGACACGCGGTTTTCGGGGTGCAGGGCATCCCACACGCGCGCGGCAAGCTGCTGTGCCGTTTCGTCGCCGAGGGCGACGCACACCGGCTCGCCCGTAAACGAGGGCAGCGGTGCGCCGTCTCCGCGGTAGGTGTGGATGAGGTGGCCGTGCCCCGCGCGCGGCGCGTCATATTCGAAAAACTGGCGCAGACACTGCGCGTCGCAGCCGTCGTCGCTTTTGAGGATGGACAGTGCGTAGCCGCCGTTTTCGTAGAGCGCGCCGCTGATGCGCGGCGTGAAGTTGGGCGCGTCCGGTTCAAACGCGCGGGTGCGCAGCGCGGCGGCAAAGCTTTCGCTGCGCGAAAGGGCGTCCACAATCGTGTCGGTCTGGTCGCCGTTGGTCACGACGGTCGTGCCGCCGCAGCGGCGCACGGGGGAATAGATGATGAGGGAGGGATCGGTCAGCTTCGCCTCGTCAAACGCCTGCGTGCGGATGCCGTCGTTCGTTTCGGCAAACACGCGGTTGCGGCTGTTTTCGCTGCGTCCCATGATGAAGTATACGATCACGGCGCGCGCGTTGTCGGCGCTTCGGCCGAGCAGCACGCCGCGCCCGGGATAGTCATTTTGATGCAGATAAGCGTAAAGGTCGGTCATCGGCATGGATAAATGCTCCTTTCGGGCAGGATTTCAACGTGATTTCCGCACACGCGCAGGCGGTCTTCGCAAAAGAGTGCGACGGCGCGCGGCAGCAGAACGTGCTCGCACTCGCGCATGATGCGCGCTTGCAGCGTTTCGGGCGTGTCGCCCGGCAGCACGTCGACGGCGCGCTGTGCCACGATGGGGCCGCCGTCGGGCACGGGAGTGACGAAGTGTACCGTCGCGCCGCTTACCTTGACACCGGCGGCAAGCGCCGCCTCGTGCACGCGCAGCCCGTACATGCCCTTGCCGCAAAACGCGGGAATGAGCGACGGATGCACGTTGAGCATACGGTTTTCATAGGTTTCACAGAACGCGTCGTCCAGAATGCACAAAAAACCGGCATGCACCAGAAGCTGGGCGTTCAGCGGCGCGAGCAGAGCCTCAAGCGCGCGGCAGAAGGCGTGCTCGTCGGCAAATTCGCGGCGCGGCAGCGTGTAGGAGGGAATGCCGGCAAGGCGCGCGCGCTCGAGGGCGTAGGCACCCGCGCACGACGAAACGACGGCACAGATGCGTCCGCTGCTCAGCTCGCCGCGCGCCTGCGCGTCGAGCAGCGCCTGCAGGTTGGTGCCGCCGCCCGACACGAGCACCGCGATGTTTACCATAGGTCTACGCCGCGCTCACCCGCGACGGTGATGCCGATGATGCTTGCCTGCTCGCCTGATGCGCGCAGCGTTTCCACGGCGCGCTCGGCCTGCTCGGCCGGCACGGCGACGACGAGTCCATAGCCCATGTTGAATGTGTTATACATATCGCGCTCTGGAATGCTGCCGCGCTCCATGATGAGGCGGAACAGGGGAGGGGTGTGCAGAGCGCGCTTGTCGATCGAGGCGCGCAGACCCTCGGGCAGCATACGGGGGATGTTTTCATAGAAGCCGCCGCCCGTAATGTGGCTGACGGCGCGTACGTCACACGACTTGCGTAGTGCGGCCAGCGCGCGTACATAGATGCGCGTCGGCGCGAGAAGCGCCTCGCCCAGCGTGGCGTTCAGCTCGGGAACGAATGCGCGCAGCGTGCTTTCCTCTGTGCCGAACACGCTGCGGATGAGGGAAAAGCCGTTGGAGTGGGGGCCGCTCGACGCGACGCCGATGAGGGCGTCACCCTCCGCAAGGCGCGAACCGTCGATGATGTCGCACTCGTCGACCATGCCGACGGAAAAGCCGGCAAGGTCGTATTCGCCGTCCGGGTAGAAGCCGGGCATTTCGGCCGTTTCGCCGCCGACGAGCGCGCAGCCTGCCTGGCGGCAACCCTCTGCCACGCCCGACACGATGTCAGCCGCCATGGAGGGGTCAAGCTTGCCGACGGCAAGATAGTCGAGGAAGAAGAGCGGCGTCGCGCCGCCGCACGCGATGTCGTTGACGCACATGGCCACGCAGTCGATGCCCACTGTGTCGTGCTTTTGCAGCACAAACGCAAGCCTCAGCTTGGTGCCCACGCCGTCTGCGCCTGAGACAAGCACAGGCTTTTTCATGCCCGATACGTCGGGGGCAAACATGCCGCCGAAGCCGCCGATCGTGCCCATCACGCCGGGGATATAAGTGCTCTCCACCATGGGGCGGATGCGGCGCACCGCGTCGTAGCCGGCGGTGACGTCGACGCCCGCGCGCTTATAGCTTTCGGAATGGCTGTCCGTATGGCTCATGGCTCAATTCTCTCCTCAAATTGATTTTTTTGCATGCAGTCGGGCACGTCTACGGGGTAAGAGCCGCTGAAGCAGGCGTCACAGAACCCACACGATGCGCCGAGGGCGAGCTTGTGCGTCGCCTCGAGCGACAGAAATCCGAGCGAGTCGACGCCGATGATCTGCCGAATCTCCTCCACGGTGCGCCCGTGGGCAATCAGGTTCTCGCGGTCGGGCACGTCGGTGCCGAAGAAGCAGGGGTGGAGGAAGGGGGGCGACGAAACGCGCATATGCACCTCGGTCGCGCCCGCGTCGCGCAGCATTTTGACGATGCGCGCGCTCGTCGTGCCGCGCACGATGGAATCGTCCACCATAATCACGCGCTTGCCGCGCACGGCGGGCGCCAGCGCGTTGAGCTTGATTTTGACCGACCGCTCGCGCCCCGCCTGCGTCGGCTGAATGAACGTGCGCCCGATGTAGCGGTTTTTGATCATGCCCACGCCGTAAGGGATGCCGGAGCATTTGCTGTAGCCGATGGCGGCGGGGATGCCGCTGTCGGGCACGCCGATGACGACGTCGGCCCCCACAGGGTGTTCAAGCGCAAGGTGCTTGCCCGCCTCCTGCCGCGCCAGCTCGACCGACGCGCCATCTATGATGCTGTCCGGCCGGGCGAAGTAGATATATTCAAACACGCAGGTGGTGCTTTTTGCCTCGATGCCGCAGTGCTCGCTTCGGAGCTCGCCGTCCACGATGGTTACGATCTCGCCGGGGCGTACGTCGCGGACGAACTCCGCGCCGAGCGCGTCAAGTCCGCACGTCTCCGACGAAAGGATATAAGACGCGCCCAGTTTGCCGATGCACAGCGGGCGAAAGCCGTTCGGGTCGCGCACGCCGAGCAGCTTGCGCGGCGACATGATGACGAGCGAATACGCGCCCCTTAGCTTGTGCATCGCGTTTTTCACGGCTTCCTCGATGGAGCCTGCCTTGAGACGCTCGCGCACGATGACGTGCGACAGCACCTCGGAATCGCTGCTGCCGTAGAAAATGCCGCCATCCAGTTCGATTTCGCGGCGCAGCTCGTGTGCGTTGACCAGATTGCCGTTGTGGGCGATGGCAAGCGTGCCCTTCACGTGGCGCAGCACAAGGGGCTGCGCGTTTTCGCGCGCGGCTCCGCCCGCCGTCGAATAGCGGCAGTGGCCGATGGCGCGCTGGCCGGGCAGCGAATGCAGAATATCGTCGGTAAACACCTCGGGCACAAGCCCGCGGTCGCGGTGGCAGGAGATGACGCCGCGATCGCACGCGGCGATGCCGCAGCTCTCCTGTCCGCGGTGCTGCAGCGCGAACAGCGCGTGATAGGTTTCAAACGCGGGGTCAAGCTCGTCTTCGGGCGCGCACGCGATGCCGAATACGGCGCATTCTTCGTGCAGCTTGTCAAAGGGCGTATCATGCCCGTCTAAAATCACGGAATGTTGTTTCACGGTATCCTCCTAAAGTTTTTGAAAGGGGGAGCAGGCTCACCCTTTAGAGCCCCCACCGTCGCGCTGCGGCGTTTCACTTGTTTCTCTGAGAAAAACAAGCGGGTTAGGGTGAATTTCTGACGCGCATGTCGCCAGAAATTCTTATGGGTTAAGCGAAAGGTGAGCGCGAAAGGGGGATGCAGGCTTCATTGTGAGAGCCTCGTCGGGTCGCTTTACTCGCCAAGCACGCGGCGGAGCACCTCTTGATAGGCGCCTTCCACATTGCCAAGATCGCGGCGGAAGCGGTCTTTGTCCAGCTTTTCTCCCGTCACGCTGTCCCAGAAGCGGCAGGTATCGGGCGAGATTTCGTCAGCAAGCACGACGGTGCCGTCCGCAAGGCGGCCAAACTCGAGCTTAAAGTCGATCAGGTCGATGCCGCACTCTTTAAAAAACGCGCTGAGTACGTCGTTAATGCGGAAGCAGAGCGCGTCGATATAATTAAGCTCCTCTTCGGTTGCAAGCTCCATGGCGAGCGCGTGCCAGCGGTTGATCATCGGGTCGCCCAGTTCATCGTCCTTATAGCTGTATTCGAGGATGACGCGCGGAAAGCGCGTGCCCTCCGGCTTACCGACGCGCTTTGCCAGCGAACCGGCGACGACGTTGCGCACGATGACCTCAATGGGGATGATGTGCACGCGGCGCACCAGCGTCTCGCGGGGCGACAGCTCGCGCACAAAGTGGGTGGGCACGCCGTTTTTCTCAAGCAGCTGCATGAAAAAGTTGGTCAGGCGGTTGTTGATGACGCCTTTGCCTTCAATTGTGCCGCGCTTGACGCCGTTAAACGCCGTCGCGTCGTCTTTGTAGTCGACGATGACAAGCTCTGCGTCGTCGGTTGCGTATACCTTCTTGGCTTTTCCCTCGTAAAGCTGATTGCGTTTCTCCATTTTATTTGTCCTCCAGCACACCGTATTTTTGTTTGACCGCGGCGTCCTTTGCAAGAACACGGTCGGCCATGTCTTTTTTGTCTTGTTTCAGCGCGTTTGCAAGGGCTTCGTCACCCAGAGCGAGCATCTGCACGGCGAGCAGCGCCGCGTTCTCCGCCCCGCCGATGGCGACGGTGGCGACGGGCACGCCGGCCGGCATTTGCACAGTGGAAAGCAGGCTGTCAAGCCCGCCCAGTCCGCCCGACTGCATGGGCACGCCGATGACGGGCAGCGTCGTGTGCGCGGCAAGCACGCCCGCAAGGTGCGCCGCCTTGCCCGCGGCGGCGATGATGACGCCCGCGCCGCGCTCGGCCGCCGTGCGCGCCAGTCGCTCTGCCGCTTCGGGCGTGCGGTGCGCCGAGCAGATGTTAACCTCATACGGCACGCCGAAGCGCGCAAGCTGCGCCATGGCACCCTCCATGGCGGGTAAATCGGAATCGGAACCCATAACGATAATTACTTTGCGCATAGAATACGCTCCTTTATACTTACTGTACTATAAATCGGGAAATAAGTGACGAACGACACGGGCAGGCCGCATCTCCGGCTGGAAAAGAAAAAGGCACCCTTAAAAAAGGATGCTTTTACAGACAGAGATGGCCTGTGTGCTCCGCAAAATCCACCGCCAGACGGCGGAGGAGAAGGCAAATTCTGATATTCTGTTTTCCACAACTCGGCATACGCATGGCGACACCTCCGAAGCGAATGAAGCCCAATTGGCCCTATCATTATTCTAGCTGTTTTGTGGGATAAATGCAATCGTTACAGTTTAAAAACAGGTTTTTCAGCGTAATGTACAAGAAAATGAAGTTGCTCGTTTCAATCCTATGTGTTTCTGTCCGATGCTTTTTCGAAAAATTCAGTTAGATTGACGAAAAACGTACGCTTGTCCGTGGGCGGGCGCATCACTATGCAGCAGAGAAGGCGCGGCACGCACCGTCGCACGGTGCGAAAAGGGGTTGCGTGGCAGAAATAAGTGTGCTATGCTAATATGCGAAATATACAAAGCGTGAATAGAATGGAGTAGTTGAGATGAAGCGGAGCATCGACATCATTGGCATTCAAATGGATCTCGGCGCATCAAAGCGCGGCGTTGATATGGGGCCGGGCGCGATTCGCCACGCGGGGCTGCTGTCCAAGCTAAAGCTGCTGGGTTACGAAGCGTGCGATCGCGGCGATGTGATTCCTCTTCGGCCCGAGCATTTCGGCAGCTCGCGTATGCGCAACTGCACCGAGATCAGCGAGGCCAACGCACGCCTTTTCCACATGGTGCGCGAAAGCCTGCAAAACGGTGCGATGCCCATTGTGCTTGGCGGCGACCATTGTGTCGCGGCGGGTAGCATTTCCGCCGTCAACGCGGAGATCGGCCCTGTCGGCGTCATCTGGATCGACGCGCACAGCGATTTTCATAATGCGGACAGTACACCGAGCGGCAACATGCACGGCATGCCCCTTTCGGCGGTGTGCGGCCTTGGCCCCCACGAAATGGTGGCCTTTGCCGAGCCGTTTTGCCCCATCGACCCCAAAAACGTAGCGCTTGTTGCCACGCGCGACATGGAGGAAAACGAGAAGGCTCGTCTGCGCGCGTCGGGCGCCCACGTGTTCACCATGCAGGATATCGACCGCCTCGGCATGGCAGAGGTGATGCGTCGCGCCATCGCCATTACAAGCGAAAACACGCGTGCCGTGCACGTTAGCGTTGACATCGACGCGGTAACGCCCGAGCGGGCACCCGGCGTCGGCACGCCGGTGCACAGCGGCCTGACAGTTCGCGAGGCGTTTCTTGCCGTTGAAATGCTGAGCGAAAGCGGCGTCGTCTGCTCGATGGATCTGGTGGAGGTCAACCCCATGCTTGACGTGTGTAACCGCACGGGTGAACTGGCTTGCGAGCTGATTTTGTCGGTGCTCGGCAAATCTCTCTATTAATGCCGCGCGCGGCATACAGCGTTTTTCACAGCGAATTAGCTTGATAATTGTGCGAAATGGCAAAAATCGTGTCCGGGGGTTGTCAACCGCCGCCGGACACGATAAACTATAACAAGAAACGCAGGGGGAGGGCCTGCTTAATCTGTACTGCCCGAACGAATTTTCGTTCGCGACCAAAGCATTTGCTTGGTTGCGCGGGGTTTGTGCAGACAGTGCGCCCGACCGCCTGTGACGCAAACCGCCGCTGGCGGTTTTTTTATACCCCAAATACAGCGGAAATTCATTCAATAGACGCATAAAGTGAATAAACATACAGGAGGAACCAGTTGTGGAACATGTAAAAGTAGCGGTATGGGGCTTTGGCGCCATGGGCTCCGGCGTGGTGCGCGCGCTGTTGACCAAAAAGGGAGTCGACGTCGTCGGCGTGTGCGATCTGCACCCTGCGCGCGTGGGCAAAAGTATGTATGAGGTGCTCGGCGTCGAGCGCGGCACACGCCAGGACGTCGTCATCAGTGACGATATCGACGCCGTGGTGCGCCGCGGCGAATGCGATATCTGTGTTATCGCCACCGATTCGTTTACCGCTAAGGTGTATGACAAAGTGATCCGCATCGCGGAGAAGGGTGTCAATATTGTGACCACGGCGGAGGAAATGAGCTATCCCGCTGCGGGCGAGCCGGAGCTGACGGCGAAAATGGACGCCTGCGCCAAGGAGCACGGAGTTTCCATTCTCGGCACAGGCGTCAACCCCGGATTGATTATGGATGTGCTTGCACTTTGTCTGACGGGCGG
>MEFT01000056.1 GCA_001725215.1 Clostridium sp. SCN 57-10 | reverse complement strand
CAGCGGGCTCTGGATGGCCATTTTTGCCGCCTGCTCTGCCTTATCCTTGCCGGATGCACGGCCGACTCCCATATGAGCATAGCCTGCGTTGCGCATAACAGTGCACACGTCCGCAAAGTCGAGATTGATGAGTCCGGGAACTGTGATCAGCTCACTGATGCTCTGCACCGCCTGACGCAGCACGTTATCTGCCACTTCAAACGCGTTTTGGAACGTGATCTTCTGCTCGCTGACGTATTTCAGTCGCTCGTTCGGGATGACGACGAGTGCATCGACATTTTTGCACAGCTCTTCGATGCCGCGGCCTGCCTGCTCGACGCGATACTTGCCCTCATAGCGGAACGGGCGCGTGACGACACCGACGGTGAGCACACCCATCTCCTTGGCGATGCGAGCAACGACGGGCGCGCCGCCCGTACCTGTGCCACCGCCCATGCCTGCAGTTATGTATACCATATTAGAGCCCTCGAGCAACTTGCGGATTTCATCCTCGCTCTCAACGGCTGCCTTCTGTCCGATTTCGGGATTCGAGCCGGCGCCGAGGCCGCGCGTCAGCTTGTCACCGATCTGCTGCTTAATGGTGGCGGCAGAGAAATTAAGCGCCTGCTTGTCCGTATTGATCGCGATAAAATCGATACCGCGGAGTCCGCTTGCCACCATGCGATTGACCGCATTGCCGCCGCCGCCGCCGATTCCGATAACTTTGATGGTGATCGGCGCATCTCCGCCGACTTCAAAGGAAAAGCTCATAATGACCTCCAGTATGTAAACTTCTGAATATTTATTCCGAATAAGGGCGAAAGCGCGCGGTTTGCGGGTCTGACACGTCGATGACGCCGCGATCCGTCTCGCCAAGCTCGCCGACAACATGCCCGAGAAACCGTATCTTTTTTTCCAGTTGCTCTACCGTACCTAGCACTACGGAAAACCGCTCCTCCCAGAGCAAGCGGATATCAAACACCAGATTGATATCAATCTGTTCTATTTTATCCAGTATAGCATGTTCGCTTGCAGTATTCAATATCGTAAAAAGAGGTTTTTGCTTATCTTTTTGCGCTTCAGCGAGTGAAATCTGTTGTCCCACCGCCGGCTTGTCCAGCTCTATACCGCGCACGCGGCAATAAGCTTTTGAACCCGCTTCGTCGGTTTCTTCCAGCAGCTTTCCTTTTCCGTCCATCACGAACCATCGCCCCTCGTGCTCAACGGCCGCAACGGGTACACATTCGCTGATCCGGATGGTGACGCGGTCGGGCAGAACGCGCCTCAGCTGTATGGTATCGAGATACGGATATGCGGCGCGCAACTCGCCGAGTATAGCAAACTTATTGATCAGGAACATGTTCTGCCCTTTTGTAATGCCCGTCTTGGCGATGAGGGCTTTCGGATCGTAGCGGCTTTTGCCTTCCACTTCGATGCTGCCCACCTTGAAAAAGACGGTCATGCCCGTCACCAGTGCGGCGACGGCGAGCAAAAAGCAAAGCGCAGTAAAGAAGACGCTTCTGCCGCGGCGGCGACGGCGTTTGCGGTTCATCCTTCTTTTCTGCGCATTGTTTCCCATGATCACTTCTCCACTCGTTTAATGTCCCCTCCGAGCGACGACAGCAGCTTTTCCATGCTTTCATAGCCTCGCTCGATATGATAAATGTCCGAAATCTCGCTCTCTCCCTCGGCGCACAGCGCCGCGATGACGAGTGCCGCACCGCCGCGAAGGTCGGTCGACTGCACCATGGTGCCGTGCAGCGGCTTGCCGCCCTCTACCACTGCCATGCGCCCCGAAACGCGGATATCCGCACCCATGCGCGCAAGCTCGGCGGTATGCCGAAAGCGATTTTCAAATATATTTTCCAAAAACAGTGTGCTTCCGTGCGCCACACACGCCACAGCCATAAGGGGGGCCTGTGCGTCGGTCGGAAAGCCCGGGTAGGGCATGGTGCGCACCGGGCTCATCGCGCTAAGGCGGCCGGTCGATCGCAGGCGCGCCGAGCGCCCCGCGATTGCGATGTCGCATCCCGCATCACGCAGACACGAGATTACGGTGCCGACATGTGCCGGCTCTAGGTCGCGCAGCTCCACGTCGCCTCCACAGGCGGCCGCGGCGCAGAGATATGTAGCCGCTTCGATGCGGTCGGGCAGGATGCGGTGCGTGACGTCGTGCCTTGCGTTTCCCCCCGCGATGGTGATTTCAGAGCCTCCGGCTCCCGATATGTTCGCGCCCGCCTTGCGCAAAAACTCTTGCAGATCGCAGATCTCCGGCTCGCGCGCCGCGTTGATGATGCGCGTTACGCCGTCGCATGCCGTCGCGGCAAGCATGATGTTTTCCGTCGCGCCCACGCTTGGGAACGACAGAATGATGTCTCTCCCCTGCATGCGCCCCGCTTCGCACAGCATCTCCCCACCCGTTTCGGTGATGGAAACGCCCAGCTTGCGCAGCGCGTCAAGATGAAGGTCGATCGGCCGCGCGCCCAGCTCACACCCGCCCGGCATGCTGACGCGTGCCTTGCCGCAGCGTGCGATGATCGGACCCAAAAACATGATAGACGAGCGCATTTCACGCATCAGCTGGTCGGGCACATCGCATCGCGTAAGCTGTGTAGAGTCGACGACGATGGTTCTGCCCTCACGTGTTACTTTGCACCCGAGATGGCGAAGGATCTTAATGGCCGAGGCAACATCCCTCAGCTCCGGGCAATTATGCAGCACGCTGACACCAGCGTTGACCAGCGTTGCCGCCAAAATCGGCAGCACGCTGTTCTTCGCGCCGCTGATTTCAATGCTGCCCGACAGCGGCTTCCCGCCGCGCACGATAAAAACGCTCAAACGCGATCCCCTCCCGCGCATTTCTCAGACCATACTATGCGTCTGTGTCACACACGGTTACAGAACCGACTTAACCGCTTGATAGATGCGCTCCAGCGCATCGGGATGTGCCTTCTCGCGCGCCTTCTCACCCATACTATGCAGCCGTTCTGGCGATGCGAGCAGTTCGGAAGCCGTTTTATAAAGCAGCTCGGGCGTGCATTCATCTTCGGTCAGCACGACGGCGGCGCCGGCGCGCTCAAGCAGGCGTGCATTTTTCTCCTGATGGTTGTTCGCGACAAAGGGTGACGGCACGATGATGCTCGGCAGCCCCGCGGCGCAGATTTCGGCCAATGTGCTTGCACCGGCGCGACAGATGACGAGCGAAGCGCACGCCATCGCGCGCTCCATATCGTAAATATACTCGCGCAGCTCGATGTTGTCCGCTCGGCTTAAATCACAGCCCATTTCGGCAAGCTCGCGGGGCATCCACTTGTAATTGGCCGCGCCCGCCGCGTGCAAATGGCAAAACTCACGTTTTTCAGCGGCGAGCTTAATGAAGCCTTCCATCTTTTTGTTCATATAAAACGCGCCGACCGAGCCCCAGAATGAAAGCACCATAGGTTGTCCGCCCGGAAATATCGGCTCGCAGGCACGTTCGCGGCAGCGCAGAATGCCCTCTCTTACAGGGTTGCCCGTCACGACCGTGTTGCGGTTCGGAATGTCGTGCGCCGTTTCCTCAAATGCCAGCATCACGAGATTTGCGCGACGGCTGAGGCGCTTAAGCGCGACGCCCGGCGTGGCGTTGACCTCGAGAAGCGCCGTCTTGACGCCAAGGCTCTGCGCGGCGGCCACCATGGGGTAGCACGCGTAGCCGCCCGTGCCGATGACGATATCAGGTTTCTCGGCGCGCACGATGCGCTTGGCCTCGCGCATCGATGCGCCGAGGTTACGCAGCGCCGCCGCGTTTTTCCTAAGTCCCTCAAGGCTGATGCTGCGTGAAAGCCCCGAAACCGGCAGCGAGAAAATGGGATAGCCTGCGCGCCCCACCAGCTTTTCCTCAATGCCGCCGCGTCCGCCCGCAAAGCTGATATCACACAGCTCGCGCTTTGCAAAGTAATCGGCGGCCGCAAGGGCGGGATTGACATGCCCCGCCGTTCCGCCGCCTGCAAATATCACTTTCATATGATACACTTCCTCCCGCTCATTGCTTTGCCGGTATGCGCCGAGAAACAGACAGTACAACGCCAACCTCGGCAAGCAGCACCATCAGAGATGTGCCTCCCGAACTGAAAAAGGGCAACGATACGCCGGTGACGGGCAGCAGCCCCGTGACGACGCCGATGTTGAAAATGACCTGCCCCGCGATTTGTGTGGTGACGCCCGCGGCGAGCAGCGTTCCAAATTTATCGCCCGCGCGCGCCGCAATGTAGTAGCCGCGCAGAATAAAGGCCGCAAACAGAATGATGATGAGCATCGCGCCTATGTAGCCAAGCTCCTCGCAGATAACGGGAAAAATAAAATCGTTCATCGGTTCGGGCAAAAACAAATGCTTCTGTCTGCTCTGCCCCAGCCCCAGCCCCCACAGACCGCCCGAGCCGATGGCGTAGAGCGACTGCACGGCCTGAAAGCCGTTGTTAAGCGCATCGGAAAACGGATCGAGCCAGTATTTCAAACGGTCGGAGGCATAGCCCTTGGCAAGCACGAGATAAAGGCCGCCCGCGACCGCGGCGCCCGCGCCGATGCCAAGGTAAAAAAAGTTGCTGCCGCCGAGATACATCATCACGATACCGATGCCCGCGATGATCGCCATGCCGGAAAAGTGAGGCTGCAGATACATGAGCCCGCACAAAACGCCGATGATGCCGAGGAAGGGCAGCGTGCCATAGCGCAACGTGCGCATTTTTTTCGTTCCGAAAATCGTAATCAAACTGGCAAAGCACAGTATGACCGCGAACTTCGCAAGCTCGGACGGCTGAAACTGTATGCCCGCAATCGTCATCCATCGCGCAGCGACGCCGCGTTTGATCCAAAGGGAAGGGATCAGCTTGACGGTTGACAGCATGGCAATGGCGGCCACCATCGCCGGTATGGCGAAATAATGAAACGTGCGGTAGTTGAGCCTCGAAATAAAAAACATCGCGGCGATGCCTCCCAGCGCAAAATAAAGCTGGCGGCGGACATAGAAGGTCGAATCGCCCTTCATGTTGAAATACGCGTCGGCGTAGCTTGCCGAATACATGCAGATCAGTCCGACCGCGACGAGCATCAGCACCATGATGGTGTATGGCGCATCGATGCCCGAAAGCTGCGGCTTTCGCTCGCTCTCGACCTCGCGCGTCGCAATGTCAGACAGACTGCGCTGCGCGTCACGCGGCGGCTCCGGCGCATGCGGCCGGGGTCTTGGGCGCTTTTTGGTGGTTCCGGCCATGTGCAGCCTCCTTTGGCATGAAATGCTTGCGGCTACGCAAAGAGAAGACTCAGCGCGCACATAACCGCAGTGACCAGCGTATAAACAAATCCAATTTTGCGCTCGCTCCAGCCGCATTTTTCCAAATGATGATGGAACGGCGCCATTTTGAAGACGCGCTTGCCATGAGTCAGCTTAAAATAACCTACCTGAATGACGTCTGACAGCGCAGTCAGCACATAAATGAGGCCGACGAACACCATAATCATCGGCATGTCATAGACAAACGCCATGGCACACACTGTACCGCCGAGAAAAAGCGAGCCGGTGTCACCCATAAACACGCGCGCGGGATTCTTATTATAAAGCAAAAAGCCGAGCAGTCCGCCGCATACGGCGGTGGCAAACGCGGCCGACGCACCGAGCGCCGACGCGTACAACTCGATGGCAAAATAAGCCGCGACGACGAAGGTAACCGAGGCGCAAAGCCCGTCGACACCGTCGGTCAAGTTGACCGCATTGACCACTCCGACGATGGCAAACACGGCAAACGCAAGGTAAACAATCCAGGACGGAAGCAGCGTTACTTTGATAAACGGAAGGTAAATTTCACCCGAGCAATAGCCGAGCACGCGCAGCAGCGTGATAAACAGCGTGGCCGCCGCGATTTGAAGCAGCAGCTTTTGCACAACCGTCAGTCCTTTGTTCTGCTTCTTCTTCACCTTGGTCCAATCGTCTACAAAGCCGATGCCCGCAAAGAGCAGCGACAGTCCGAACATCAGCAGCGGACGCCAGTCGGGCGTTTCCGATGAGGAGATTAGGGTAACCACGGCGACAGCCGCCGTGATGCCCGTGATGAAGATAAATCCACCCATCGTCGGTGTTCCCTGCTTGTTCATGTGCCAAGTCGGGCCATCTTCCAGAATTTTCTGCCCAAACTTCAGCCTGCGCAGCAGATTAATCCAATACGGCCCTGTCAGCGCACTGACCAAAAAGGCCACGCCCGCCGCGATGATGACTTGCATTCCCATGCGTTGTTTCCCCCGTCCCCAAGGGCGCTTTTATGCCCTCTTGTTTTCGAAATACCGCGCGATTTCCTCGCGTTCGTCGAGGTGCAGCTTTTGCCCGCGCACCTCTTGATAAGTCTCATGCCCCTTGCCGAGCAGCACGACGATGTCGCCCTCACGTGCAATGGTCAGCTCGCGCACAATAGCCTCGCGCCTGTCGGTGACGATGACAATCTCCGCCCGCTGTCCGCGTGCGCCTGCCGCCACTTCCTCGATGATGGTATCCGGGTCTTCGTCGCGCGGATTGTCGGTCGTGATGACGCAGATATCGGACAGAGAAGCCCCGATGCGTCCCATGACGGGGCGCTTCGTCTTGTCGCGGTTTCCGCCCGCGCCGAACATCGCAATCACACGCCCGCGCGCAAAGCCGCCCACCGTCTCAAGCACGTTTTTCATGCTGTCCGGATTGTGAGCATAGTCTATGAGCACGGTATAATCGGCGGGGACGGGCACCACTTCAAAGCGTCCCTTTACCCCTCCGAGCGTGCGGAGCGCCGCCAGCGCGTCTTCAAGCGAGATGCCGAGCAGCGTCGCGCAGGCGATCGCCGTCAGCGCATTGTAAACCGAAAACATACCGGGGATGCCGAGCACCGCACGGCCGATCGAACCGATGGATACCGCCTCAAACTCCACGCGGTCCGGCTTGAGTTTGATATTTTTCGCGACCATGTCGGCTTCATCTTTGGTTGCCGAAAAGGTCAGCTTTTTGCACGTCTTGCCGTCGAGCATGACATGCGCATAAGCATCGTCAAGGTTAATGGCGCACACGTCGCAGCGGTCAACCAGAATTGCCTTGGCGCGCGCGTATTCCTCCATGGTCTTGTGAAAGTCAAGATGATCGTGCAGCAGGTTGGTATATGCCGCCACGGCGAAATGCAGCCCATACACGCGGTCAAGCATCAGCGAATGAGACGAAACCTCCATCACAGCGGTTGTACAGCCCGCGTCAGCCATCTGCCGCAGCACGGAATAAAGCTCATACGATTCCGGGGTCGTGCGGTCGCTCGGCAGCTCGAACTCGCCGAACAGGATATGGTTCGTGCCGATCAGCCCGACCCGTTCGCCCGTCGCGCGCTCTAAAATGCCTTTAATCAGATGGGTCGCCGTTGTTTTCCCCTTCGTGCCCGTTACACCGACAAGCCGCATCTCTCGCTCGGGATGGCCGAAGCGGTTTGCCGCGATGACGGCAAGCGCCCTGCGGCTGTCGCGCACGAGCACATACGGAATATCTTCCTCCGGCTTTTCTTCGCACACAACGGCGACGCAGCCGCCCTGAACGGCCGTGCCGATATACGCATGACCATCTGTTGCGAAACCGCGAACGGCCACAAACAAAGAGCGGGGCGCGGCGCGGCGCGAATCATAGCATACCTCCGCAATTTCAAGCGCAGGGTCGCAGGCAAGCGTGCACACATCAACGCCGTTGAGCAGTTCCACGAGTTTCATTCCTGACGCCTCCTATCGTTTCTACTCGGCGCGCTGGTCGAGGTCCGCAAATTCGACCTCAATCACCGTGCCGACCACAACCTTATCGTTTTTCACACTTTGTCGCACGGCGACGATATTTCCTTTTCCGCCGGTTACGCCGGCAGTATTGATATAAAGTCCGAGGTTTTGCAGCGTGCGGCGCGCATTGTCGATGCTCATGTGCGACAAATCGGGCACGGTGACCATCGTCTGCGGCTTATCCACGCCTAGATACAAAATGACTTCGCTGTTGCTCGATACAACCGAACCCTCTGCCGGGAGCTGGGCGGTAACGGTATCTCCGCTGCCCTCCGCGCGGTATTTGATGCCGTTCAGCTTGAGCGCCGCTTCGGCGTCTGCGCGCGTGCGTCCAGTCACAC
>MEFT01000055.1 GCA_001725215.1 Clostridium sp. SCN 57-10 | reverse complement strand
CATCGCCTGCTCGGCGACCAGGCTGACCTTTTCAATATGGCGGCGTGACGCGATTTCGGGAACAACACCGCCGTAAAGCGCATGCATATCGGCCTGCGAATAGACCACATCCGCCAAAATCTCGCGCCCGTCGCGGCAAACGGCGGCCGCCGTTTCGTCGCACGAGCTTTCGATTGCGAGCACGAGCATGGATCACAGCTCCTTTGTCATCAGAATGGCCGCTTCATCGGGGCCAACGTAGTAATGAGGCCTGCGCCCCACCGTGAGAAATCCGTAGCTTTCATAGAGCGCCCGTGCCGCCGTATTCCCCTCGCGCACCTCAAGGTGAATGATGCGTACACCGCACAGCGCAGCGTACTCAAGTGCCGCCGCGAGCACGCGCGCGCCGTAGCCGCGCCGGCGGAAAGACGGCTCGGTCGCCACATTGGAAATGTGCATCTCGTCGGCGACCACATAGGTGCCTACATAGGCGAGCACCGTTTCGCCGCTCGTCAGCACAAAATAATGCGCCAGCTCGTTGCGCAGCTCGGAGGCAAGCGTCGATTCGCTCCACGCTTCCTCCGAAAAACAGCGCCGCTCGATGTCGGCCATCTGGGGCACATGCCAGGAAAGCAGCGGGGTAAGAATTTCATCGTTTGGCATCATACCAGTTATCTCCGCAGCTGACGTCCGCCGCAAGACGCACGTCAAGCGCCGCGGCGTGCTCCATTTCCTCCACAAGCAGCGCCGAAACGCGTTCGCGCTCTTCCGCCGGCGCTTCGACGAGCAGTTCGTCGTGCACCTGCATGATGAGCCGCGCGCGCAGCCCCTCGCCGCGCAGACGCGCGTCGACGTGCAGCATTGCAAGCTTGATGACGTCGGCCGCCGTGCCTTGAATGGGCGTATTGAGCGCGACGCGCTCACCGAAGGCGCGAATATTATGGCTGCTCGAGCGCAGCTCGGGCAGATAGCGGCGGCGGCCGTAAAGCGTGGCGACATATCCGTCGTCCTTCGCCTGGGCGCGGATGCGCTCCATATAGCCGCGCACACCGGTGTAGTTTTCCAGATACGCATCGATATAGTGCTGCGCCTCTTTCACCGAAACGCCCACGTCGTCAGACAGCGAAAACGCTGAAATGCCGTATACGATGCCGAAGTTGACCGCCTTTGCCCTGCGGCGCAGCTCGTGCGTCACCTCCGCGAGCGGCACACGGAACACCTGCGACGCGGTGACGGCGTGAATGTCCTCTCCGCTGGCAAACGCGGCGAGCATACGCTCGTCGTGCGCGATGTGCGCCAGAATCCGCAGCTCGATCTGCGAATAGTCGGCGTCGATATAAACCCAACCGTTGCGCGGCACAAAGCAGCGGCGAATCTCGCCGCCCAGTGCCGTGCGCACCGGGATGTTCTGCAAGTTAGGCTCGGTCGAGCTGAGCCGCCCCGTCGCCGCGACGGTCTGCCGCAGCGTGGAGTGGATGCGCCCGTCGGACGCGATTTCCTTGAGCAGGCCCTCGACATAGGTGCCGCGCAGCTTTGTCATGGCGCGCCAGTCGAGCACAGCGGCGACGATGGGATGCTCGTCCCTTAGCTTTTCAAGCACTTCCACATCGGTTGAGTAGCCTGTTTTGGTTTTTTTCGCCGCCTTAAGCCCCAGCTTTTCAAACAGAATCACGCCGAGCTGCTTGGGCGAGCCGATGTTAAACGCCTCTCCCGCAAGCGCATGAATGCGCTCTTCAAGATGCGCGATGTCGCGCCGCAGCGTCTCACCGAACTCGGCAAGCCGCGCACGGTCGATGCCCATGCCGTAAAGCTCCATGCGCACGAGCACGGGCACGAGCGGCAGCTCGATGTCGCGCAGCAGTGCTTCCATGCCCCGCTCGGCGATGCGCGGCAAAAGCGTCTCATGCAGCGCACGCGTCACGGCGGCGTTGTGCGCAAGGGCGCGCAGCGCAGCGTCGTCCGCGCCGGTCAGCGGCGAAAAAGCGTCGTCGCTCTCATAAAGTGCTTCGTCCGCAATCGCGACGCCGAGCACGTCGTGCGCCGTTTTGGCAAACTCCGCGCCGGTGGCCGACGGGTCACACAAATAGGCTTCGACCGAAATGTCGCCGGCGGGTGTAAACGGCTCAATACCAAGGCGCGACAGCGCGTGCAGCGCACGCTTGCCGTCGTAAACGCAGAGCGGCGCCTGTGCTGCGCGGCGCATGACGTCCGCGAATTTCGCAGAGCCCAGCATCTCCTCGGAAAACGCGTAGCAGCCGCCGGGCGCGCACAGCGCGCAGGCGGTGGCTGCGGAATTGACCGTGCAGCCAAGCATTCCGCCATCAAACACGTTTGCGGGCGGCTCTGAAAGCGTTGCGGCGGGCGGCGCAAAGGGTGCGGCCTGCGGTGCGGCGCTCTCGGGGCGCAGCTCGAGCCGCTTGATCAGCGTGTTCAGCTCAAGCCGCGAAAAAAGCGCGTAAAGCGCGCCATCGCGCCGCGGCGCAGGCAGCAGCGTGTGCGCGTCATCCTCAATGGGGGCGCGCACTTCGCCCTTGGCGAGGCTGTAGCTCAAGAACGCCGACTCGCGGCCGTCCGTCAGCTTGCTGCGCATCGCGTCGGTGATGCTCTTGTCGTCAAGATTGGCATACACGCCCTCCAGCGAGCCGAAGCGGCTGACAAGCGTCAAGGCGCCCTTCTCGCCGATGCCCGGCACGCCGGGGATATGGTCGGACTGGTCGCCCATAATCGCCTTGAGGTCGACGATTTTATCGGGCGTCAGGCCGTTATACCGCTCGGCGAATAGCGCCGAGTCATACAGTTCGGTTTGGGTTTGTCCCATTTTCGTCGTCACGAGCGCGACGGTCGCGCCCTCGGCGATAAACTGAAGGCTGTCGCGGTCGCCCGTGACGATGACGCACTCGTCGCCGCGCTCGCGCGAAATGCGCGCCAGCGTGCCCAGCAAATCGTCCGCCTCATAGCCTGCGACCTCGCGCCGCGCGATGCCCATCGCGTCGAGCGCCTCTTTGATCAGCGGAAACTGCATGGCAAGCTCTTCGGGCATCGGGCGGCGGCCCGCTTTATATTCCTCAAAAGCCTCGTGTCGAAAGGTTTTGCCGCTCAGGTCGAAGCAGACGCACACCGCGTCGGGCGCAAGGTCGGCCTGCAGCTTGAGCAGCATATTGAAAAAGCCGTAGACCGCGTTGGTGCACACGCCCTCGCTGTTCGTCAGCAGGCGCACGCCGTAATAAGCGCGGTTAATCAGGCTGTTGCCGTCTATGGCGACAAGCTTCATCGCTGCATCCTCCGTTTCATTACATTGTCTACTTATTATATACCGAACGGCGTATATTGAAAAGCCCTGGGGGTTCTTTTTTGCGCATCGCGCCGTGCGCAAATTTTTCTGCAAAACCCCTTGACTTTCTCTCAAAATCGCGTATAATAAATCATGCACGTTGCGGAATTGTGTAACGGTAGCACGACTGACTCTGGATCAGTTTGTCAGGGTTCAAATCCTTGTTCCGCAGCCAAGCAAAAAAGAAGTCGCCGAAAGGCGACTTTTTTGTCGTTCATGCAGGTTGCTTACGCGCGTTGTGCAGCGCAGCGGGGTATCCGATAGCGCAGCATTTTTACGATTTCTTTGCTTTTTGAATATATTCCAGCGAATCATATATCTTGACCGCTTCTTCAAGGCAATGTTGCTTCATCTCAGCGAGAAGCTCATCCTGCTTTTCCTTGCTTAGCGTAGGTTCAATTCTGATGCCGAAATCAAAAGTATAGTTGCGGTCGTCATAAAGAAATGTGTAATTCAGCACTACAAATGGGTCGCGCTGACTATCCTCAAAATGCTTCCGGTAAAAATCGAAGTATACCTCTTTACCGTCGATGCGTAGTTCCTCACCCGTCGTTGCAGGCGGGTTTTTAGGGTTGATCTCGGTGCTCATCCCAACACAGAAAAGCCATGCATCGGGTACGCCATTTTCGGGATAAGCCCGACTGACGCCTATATAAGCACCGTGATAAATATTCAAATCTTTACGCGATTGATACAGAACTCCGCGACCGTTATACCCTGCATTGGCATACAAGCGCGCACGTGTGCTTTTCACGTCATATGCAGAAGTAGTAAAGCTCACTTTACCATTTTTGTTCTCATACTCAAACCACTCGTTTTCATGGCCACGCCAATCAAAGGCCTCAGGTTAATAGGTCAGGAATGCCATGACGGGCGTAAACTTCTTTTGAAACGCCGCCACGCTTTCAAAAAACGCGCCATCCCCTGTTCCGGGGCCGACGGGCGTAAGCGCCAACCAAAATGGGCAGCCCACCACGACCACCAAAATGACGATAAGAATCACCCCATACCAGTTCACGCTGCTCTTCTTCGGTTGCTCCGTGCTGCCGGGCTCCTGCTCTCTTTCTTCCATCTGTGCACCTCCGTTTCGATATAGGCTGTTTGGCCTTGCTACTCTCGAATGTCCACGTTAGTTGTTAGGCGGTGTTTCCAGCGCGTTCATAGACATCTGAAATGTGTGATAGCCCGCGCGGGGTAAAAACAGGGCTTCAACTCCCTTTATCGCCCCGCGTTCTCAAGGTATTCCAGCGAATCATACATCTTGACCGCTTCCTCAAGGCAGCGCTGCTTCATTTTTATATATAGCCTATCCTGTTTGTTCTCACTCAGCTCAGGATTGATCCAAACACCGAACGAAAAATAGTAGTATCTCCCCTCAAATGGCAACGCATAGCTTAACGATAGAAACTGTATCTCCTCGCCAATGCGTCCATTCTCCCATTGTCGTACTGAAAAACGGAATTCATGATCCCCTCCCCGCAAGATTGCGCGGGTATCCTCAACCACCGGTGTACTCCCATTCCACTGCGGGTTGACCAGCATGTTCATCCCGACATAAAAAAGCCATGCATCAGGTGCTCCGCCCTCCGGGTATTGCAAGCTGACGCCGATTTCTGCATTCCAATAAATATCTAGATCTTTACGCGTTTGATACTTCTTCCCGATATTGTTAAATGTGCCGTTTGCATACATACGGGTGCGATCACTCTTCACCTTGTATGTATTCCAATTAAAATACACTTTGCCCATCTCATCTTTATATTCAAACCACTCATCCTCATGCCCGCGCCAGTCAAAGCCCTCGGGATAATACGCCGGAAATGCCATAACGGGTGCGAATTTCTCTTGAAACGCCGCCACATTTTCAAAAAACGCGCCTGTGCCGCAATAATGCTCACCTCCAAACGAGAGATAAAACAGAATGCAAAGCGCAACGATTACCGCAATCGTGATGATAAACGCGAATAAGCACCCATCTCCACCTCCGGATTCTTCCGTTTTGTCGGGCAGCCTTTCTCTCTCGTTCATTTCCGCACCTCTCCTGCTGTCACAGCATTTTTCTTATCAGAAACTGCTATTTGCCTACTCGAGGTATTCCAGCGAATCATACATCTTAACCACTTCCTCAAGGCAGCGCCGTTTCATTTCCGCTTTGAGCTGCTTTTGTGCTTGCTCGCTCAGCTCCGGGTTTACTTTGAACGCAAAGCGAAAGGTATAATAATGCTCGTCGTACAGCATTTCGTATTCATACATAACAGCCCTATTGAACTCATTCACTATGGTGTCGTTGCCTCTCTCCGTGAAGCGTGCCGATCCCGCTTCGGTCAACAGGATTTCGCACGTTTGCCGCCCCTCATACGCAGGGTTGATTTCCATGTGTACCTCAACATAGAAGAGCCATGCATCGGGCACCGCACCGTTCGGATACGCGAGGCTGACACCCATTAGAGCCTCTTTGTACGCATCGAGCGGCTGTTTTTTCTTGTGTTGCTGCGTGCGCTCATAAAAATATGCGTTGGCATAAAGATAAGTCTGGCTGGTTCTTATCTCATGTATAGGCCACTCGAAAAAAGAGGGGTTGGTTTTTTCATTGCAAAACTGCGCTTCCGGCAACTCGCGCCAATCAAACCCCTCCGGAAAGTAGGTCGGAAAGGCCATGATAGGCGCAAAGTTCTTCTGAAATGCCTGCATGCTTTTGAAATACACAATCGTGCCGCAATTATCCGTTCCTCCGAACACAATGCCAAGCTGAGCCCAGAGCGAAAAAACGACCACGAGCACAATGACCAATATCGGTATGTACCCACCCCTGCCCGCCTTTTCCGTACCGGGCACTTTTTCATTCTCGTTCATTTTCGTACCTCCGCTTCACTTTGTTGCCGCTCGCAGTATTGCTCAAGCGCCTCAAATGTCAGCATTGTCCCTTCGGGCAGCGCGCCGCTGTCATACGCATCGAGAAAGGCGCGCAGATCGGCGCAGGGGATGTCGTAGCGCAGCAGGTCGGGGCGCACATAGACTTTATCACCGCGCATCTGGATATGGTTGTCTCCTCGCACGCTGACCAGAATGGACTCGTTATTGTGATTGGTCACAACAATTTTGCCTATGCTATATTGCTTGCCGGAAAGCCACGACTTTTCCATCACCAGATGGACTATTTCTTTTTCGATTGTCCCGTCCGAGAAATAGTCCCAGTATAGATTCATTTTGTAGAAGATATAGAGCGATACGCCATCCCCCGTCACGCGGCGCGTGAGATAGCTATTTGAATTATCGCAATACTCCGCGACGTGCGCCGCGAGTGCCGCGTCCGAAAAAAGCTGCATCAGCTGCGCGCTGTTTTCCGTTTCCGCGCGTAAACCGTCGAAGCTTTCCCCGTCGAATTCTTCCGCCGTTTTACGAATCAGGTCGACCGGCAGCCGCATCTCGTCGGGAATCACGGCCTTTCGCAGAAGCTCCGCCTCAAGCGCTTGAAACGCTTTGACGGTACCCCTGTCATAAACGGCATTGCGGGTGAACGGATAGAGCAGCACGCCCGCCAGCAGCAACACCCCCGCGGCTGCCAGCAGCGCGATGTTCCGTAGTTTCGTCCGATCCATTTTTTCGACGCATCTCATACGCACACCCCACGCCCAGTATTTTCTTGCATTTACATCACGTTACCATGTGCTTCATAAATCTATCAATCATAACTATTTTTCATGTCTCTTGTACGCTATGAAAAACAGGACGGCCTTTTGGGCCGTCCTGCCGTGTTTTCGGTTATTCGCCCGTCGCCAGCTCCGGGCATTCAAGGTCAGTAAGCACCTGCCGCACCTTTTCGCGCAACAGCGCGGGAACCTGCGCAAATGTGCGCTTACCGTTTACGATGAGCGTTGCGTAAGCCACTGCCATGTCATATTCCTCCTGTTCGATGTTCGTATTGTCGTCCGGCACCACCGTTCCGGGCAGCGCGTAAAAAGTGCCTGTCTTCTCATCATAGCCCCATCCCTCGGGGGCCGCGGGCGGTACAAATACGCCCTCTGCATATCCCCACCCTTCGCGCACATGGTCGGGCGCTTCGACAAAGACAATATCCGATGTATACTTGCCTTGCGTATCGGCAAGTGCGGGATGTATGCATGTTGCGTCCCAGTGGCAGATGTCGTTTAGAATTTGAAATACCTTCATGCTTCCTCCTATGCCCAATAGGTCAGAATCGCGATTCCGCTTCCGCCCGCTCCGCCTTCAAGCCTTCTTCGGTCACCCGTGGTTCCGCGGGGAACATATTGTCCTCCTCCTCCGCCGCCCGCCGCAATTCCGCCGTTTTGCGGCCCAAATCCGAAATCACTGCCGGCAAGATAAAACGTTACTCCCGTACCGTCTCCGCCCTTGCCGCTTTGCCCGTATCCGCCGCCGCCTCCACCGCCGTGGGTATATCCGTGTCCGCCCGCTCCTCCAAAGCCACCCCCGCCGCCGCTTCCATAGTTGGTAGACTCTGCGCATACCCGGCAATCTCCGCCGTTCGCACCGTATCCGCCGCCGCCGGGCGCCGCCTGATTATATCGCGTACTGACGCTGCCGCCGCGTCCTCCATAGCCGCCGCCGCCTGCGCCGGCATAATCATTGGGATTCGGCACCGTACCCGCTGCACCGTCTCCTTCAAACTGAAGTCCCAATCCAATGGTATTGGTTCCAGCGACTGCGGCCGGATTGTTTTTATATCCGCCTCCCGCGCCTCCATAAAGACCTCCCGTAGCGCCTACGGTGACTGTTGAATCGCATGAACCACCGCCTCCGCCGTAGGTTCCGCCCGTTCCTCCGAACGACCCTCCGCCACCC
>MEFT01000054.1 GCA_001725215.1 Clostridium sp. SCN 57-10 | reverse complement strand
CACACGCTCGAAGGCATCGTGACGTTCGCATAACCGGGCGCGCGCCCCGCGCTGATGGGCGCCTGCGCACGGCGCGGCGTCAGCCTGTGCTTTTGCACGCAAAGCGGCCGCTTTCTGGCGCGCTCGGTGGGAAACGCAAACGGCAACGTGCTGCTGCGGCGAACGCAGTACCGCGTGGCCGATGATACAAGCGTAAGCTGCCGTATCGCGCGCAATATGATTTATGGCAAGGTGTATCAGGCGCGCTGGAGCATCGAGCGGACGATGCGCGACCACGGCTTGCGGGTCGACGCGGAAAAGCTGCAGAACGCCGCGTCAGCGCTGCAGAACGCGCTACCCCTCATACAGGGCACGGAAGAGCTTGATCGTCTACGTGGGCTGGAGGGTGAAGCGGCTGCGGTCTACTTCTCGGTGCTTGACGAGATGATCCTACATGAGAAGGATGTCTTTTTCTTCCGCGGCAGGAACCGGCGTCCGCCGCTTGACAATGTGAACGCCATGCTTTCGTTCACCTACGCGCTGCTGTCAAACGATTGTGCCGCCGCGCTCGAGGCGGTGGGGCTAGATGCCTATGTGGGCTTTCTGCACAGAGACAGACCCGGGCGGGCATCGCTCGCGCTTGACCTGATGGAAGAGCTGCGCCCGTGTCTTGCCGACCGCTTTGTGATCACGCTGATCAATAACCGCATGGTAAAGGCGGGCGATTTTCAGGAAGCGGAGAGCGGAGCGGTCATTCTGACCGACGCGGGCAGACGAAAGCTGATTCAGGCATGGCAGGAACGCAAAAGAGATGCCATCACGCACCCGTATTTGAAGGAAAAGATGCCGTGGGGGCTTGTGCCTTATGTGCAGGCGCTGTTGCTTGCGCGCTATCTGCGCGACGATTTAGATGGCTACGCGCCGTTTTTGTGGAAGTAGGGAAAGACATGCTGGTGCTCATTACTTATGACGTCAACACAGAGGACGCGGCAGGTCGAAGGCGGCTGCGGCTCATCGCCAAACAGTGCGTCGATTACGGTCAGCGAGTGCAGAACAGCGTGTTCGAGTGTCTTTTGGACGCGGCGCAGGCGCGTATGTTGAAACACAGGCTGTGTGGCATCATGGATGAGGAAAAAGACAGCCTGCGGTTTTATTATTTGGGAAATAACTATGAAACGAAGATTGAGCATGTCGGCGCAAAGAAAAGCTACGAGCCGGAAGGCGTGCTCATGGTGTAGTGCGAAGTGCAAGCGAACATAATCGAGCGGGGACTTCGCACCGCGTTTTGAGGCGGTACGAAAAGCAGACCGCATTGGTTTTGCTTGTGCACGGCAGCAGCTGCGCCGAAAAATGTGCAAACCGTACAGGTCTCGAAGGGGAAATTTGTGCGTGTTTGCTGTCGCTCCCCGCACGGGGAGCGTGGATTGAAATACGAATAAGACGGCATGGCTTGTTTTAGCCGAGGAGTCGCTCCCCGCACGGGGAGCGTGGATTGAAATAGGTGAGTGTCGCAATCTGGCAGGCTATCACAAGTCGCTCCCCGCACGGGGAGCGTGGATTGAAATAGTAAATGTTGCGTAGCACTATTATGACACCATCTTGTCGCTCCCCGCACGGGGAGCGTGGATTGAAATACCTCAATGGGGCAAAACATACTGCTGCTGCTATCCCGGTCGCTCCCCGCACGGGGAGCGTGGATTGAAATACAAAAAGAACTTGCAGTAAACAAAGAACTTTCTGAGTCGCTCCCCGCACGGGGAGCGTGGATTGAAATTACAATGTGTGGTAATCCAATTGAAATGTTGCAACAGTCGCTCCCCGCACGGGGAGCGTGGATTGAAATTTGTCATCAAGAGCAAGATCATATTTAGCAAAATCGTCGCTCCCCGCACGGGGAGCGTGGATTGAAATCGTGTTGTCAGGCTGGATAACGTCCTTGGCTTCATCGTCGCTCCCCGCACGGGGAGCGTGGATTGAAATCGTGATCTGGACGCCATTATCTGCGACGGCGCCATGTCGCTCCCCGCACGGGGAGCGTGGATATGGTCGCTCCCCGCACGGGGAGCGTGGATTGAAATCCAGGCATCGATATTCTTGCCGCCAGCGATGCGTTGTCGCTCCCCGCACGGGGAGCGTGGATTGAAATAATTAGACTTCCTGCCGAATTATTACAGAAAATAGCGTCGCTCCCCGCACGGGGAGCGTGGATTGAAATGAGGGAAGAGCACCACCTAATTATACAAAATGAATGTCGCTCCCCGCACGGGGAGCGTGGATTGAAATTCCGGTTATCGATTTCGTTTGCATTTCGATGGTAGTCGCTCCCCGCACGGGGAGCGTGGATTGAAATAGCGAAGTTGACGCCGGTTTCGTTTGTGGCCTACGGTCGCTCCCCGCACGGGGAGCGTGGATTGAAATATGGGCAAACGTGATGCTTGGCAACATAACGGGCAGTCGCTCCCCGCACGGGGAGCGTGGATTGAAATGACGGTATATCGCGTTTTACCCGCTTAACCCGCAGGTCGCTCCCCGCACGGGGAGCGTGGATTGAAATGGCCTTATCCCGTTTAAGTCTGGATATGATAACCGTCGCTCCCCGCACGGGGAGCGTGGATTGAAATAAAGCATATCCATAGCAAATCCTGAGACTCGTCGCTCCCCGCACGGGGAGCGTGGATTGAAATTCGGGGCGGGCGGTTCAACGCTCGCAGGCTCTTTGTCGCTCCCCGCACGGGGAGCGTGGATTGAAATACGGCAAAATGGCTCGCGCATCAGCTGGCTTGGTGTCGCTCCCCGCACGGGGAGCGTGGATTGAAATCTTGATACCGACGCAAGCTGATACCCGCAGCGCTTGTCGCTCCCCGCACGGGGAGCGTGGATTGAAATAATCTCGCGTAGAGTATCGCTGAATGACTTCGGAGGTCGCTCCCCGCACGGGGAGCGTGGATTGAAATCGCTCATTAAGGCCGGCGGTGTAAGCTGTGCGGCTCGTCGCTCCCCGCACGGGGAGCGTGGATTGAAATCAAAAGACCGCCCACCCCCGCAAAACGAGCGGCGGTCGCTCCCCGCACGGGGAGCGTGGATTGAAATCTGAGGTCGAGGCGGCAGAGCGCACGGCCACCGAGTCGCTCCCCGCACGGGGAGCGTGGATTGAAATTGCGTGCGCCTTTCCACAAGGCTCTGCACCTCGCCCGTCGCTCCCCGCACGGGGAGCGTGGATTGAAATCGTTCAGTTCTAGCGTGGAATCGCGCAACTGCTGCGTCGCTCCCCGCACGGGGAGCGTGGATTGAAATTCGCATGGGAGAAGCAGTAAACCGTGCAGGCAAGCGTCGCTCCCCGCACGGGGAGCGTGGATTGAAATCTTGTTTTTGCTATAATATAGCTATATGATATATGTCGCTCCCCGCACGGGGAGCGTGGATTGAAATTTTGTCTGATACCCCAGCGCTTTTGCCAGCCGGTGGTCGCTCCCCGCACGGGGAGCGTGGATTGAAATCAATCGACTCGACCGCCGAAGTAAGTAAATCGACAGTCGCTCCCCGCACGGGGAGCGTGGATTGAAATATCTCAATCCACAGGCCGTGGTATTGTCCTCTCGGTCACTCCCCGCACGGGGAGCGTGGATTGAAATTCGCTTAAGAATAATTTTGGTTGGCGGGATACCAGTCGCTCCCCGCACGGGGAGCGTGGATTGAAATATAATACTTCTCCTTTCAATATCTGAACTTATTTGTCGCTCCCCGCACGGGGAGCGTGGATTGAAATTTGACTCTGCGGAATAGTCGCAGGAGGTTTCTTGGTCGCTCCCCGCACGGGGAGCGTGGATTGAAATGATTCAGACACCGAATGGTGAACAGGGGGTAAAAGTCGCTCCCCGCACGGGGAGCGTGGATTGAAATCGTGTTCATCAATAATTGCGATCATTCCGTCAGACGTCGCTCCCCGCACGGGGAGCGTGGATTGAAATACGTCGATTACGCTGCCGCCCAGCTTGCCCTTGTGTCGCTCCCCGCACGGGGAGCGTGGATTGAAATCATCATGCGGTCAAGGTCGTCCGCTACCTTGCGGTGTCGCTCCCCGCACGGGGAGCGTGGATTGAAATAGTAGAACATACGTTTGGAGGTGCAGTATGGATAGAGTCGCTCCCCGCACGGGGAGCGTGGATTGAAATACCGCAGGTGGAGTTGTTGGTTCCGGCTTTTTGTTGTCGCTCCCCGCACGGGGAGCGTGGATTGAAATTGATCGACCTGAATCTTCAGCGGGGAAGTGCTGATGTCGCTCCCCGCACGGGGAGCGTGGATTGAAATTTCAACGACACGAGTGAGTTGTCCGCTGGTCAGCAGTCGCTCCCCGCACGGGGAGCGTGGATTGAAATAATTTCTCGGACTATGTCCTGAACACCGTGTACGACGTCGCTCCCCGCACGGGGAGCGTGGATTGAAATTTTGTAATGCCCGAAGTAATGGGGCTTGGCGTTAGTCGCTCCCCGCACGGAGAGCGTGGATTGAAACTACTAATGGTGTTCCTTTTTCTGGCTTTGGCGGCGTCGCTCCCCGCACGGGGAGCGTGGATTGAAATCTCCAAAACACGGCGATGGCTGGCCTTGGCGGCGGTCGCTCCCCGCACGGGGAGCGTGGATTGAAATGCGGCTTACGCCATGACCGAGCAAGAGATCGCAGAGTCGCTCCCCGCACGGGGAGCGTGGATTGAAATGCAAAGATGTTGGCGTGTGATTCGATGCATCTACGTCGCTCCCCGCACGGGGAGCGTGGATTGAAATATCCCACCAGCCGTGCTCCACGGCATTGGCGTGCGTCGCTCCCCGCACGGGGAGCGTGGATTGAAATCCGTTTTCATCGGGCTTGCTGATTCTAACTTTGCGAGTCGCTCCCCGCACGGGGAGCGTGGATTGAAATCCGGATGATCCGGGCAGTGGAGACACGCTGCGTGGTCGCGCCCCGCAGGGGAAGCACGAACGGGATTTTGAGAACCCAAACCGTAGCCCAGCATTAAAGGCCGCCGCCAACAGCCGGCGGCCTTTTGCTGTCATTTTGCACGATGAGCCTTCGCATCCTCCGAAAGCTTTCACCTGCCGCTACGATGACGCCGATTCGGCAAAACGAGTGTTCTACATAGCGCTGCCACCGGCGTCTTCCCGGCGGCACAGTCAACAATAACGAAGCATAGATGCATTTGCACAGTAAAGCGCTCATGTTTCATCACGGGTCTTGCATTCATTGGCGCATGCTGATTGCGGCAACATCTTCTCAAAAAAAATTTTAGTGTCATGCGATAAAAGGGTATGTTCGTGCATTATTTCTACAAAGGCCAATCGCGCACACCGTATGCTTTGGAACAAGAAAGGATGGTTTTATGAAAAAGCCTAATCTGAAAACCGCATTGCTCGTATGCTTGACGGCGGGCGCATTTACGCTCGGTGCAGCCGCCGCAACCGGCGCGCAGCAGATTTCCGCCATGCTCCGTCCCGATATCACCGTGAAGCTAAATGGCGAGAATCAGGATATGTACGACAAAAATGGCACGAGAGACTACCCCATTGAGTACAACGGCTCGACCTATCTGCCTATTCGCGCCATCGGCACGCTGCTCGAGCAGGAGGTCGTGTGGGACACGACGACACAAACCGTGTTTCTCAGCACAAAGGTGGAAACCAAGCCGGAGGAGCTGACCTATGCCGCGCTGTCCGGCCGTGCCACACTGGCGGAAAACCGCTATACTACGCTGAATTCTGACGTGCTCGACACGCCGAAGGCAGGGACCTATGCCGAAAACCTGACGATTTACCACCGCCTTAACAACCGCTGCGTCGAGCTGCAGGCTATGATCAAAACGCTGCAGGTTGACACCAGCGAGGCTGCGCGTACCGGAAAGATCACCCAGACCGAGTCGGTTGCGCTGGCAGACCGCCTGACAAGCGCTGAAGGCAAGCTTAAGACGCTGCAGTCCGGTCTTGCGCAGAAATACGGTATAGACACCACCGTTGCCACTGCGAAAGCACTGTGGGACGAAACCGCCCGTCTGAAGGCTGAGCTGCCCGCGCTTGACGTACTGATTACCACCGCTGAAAAAGCGGGAAGCTATGACGCGTGGAAGTCGGCCGGCGCGGCGGCGCTTGCAGGCTATAAAACGCTGCGCAACGATGTGACGACGCTGCAGCTCGCGTTGAACGAAAGCCTGCGCCAATCGGCAATCACCTTCAGCGACTATAATCTCATTGCAGCAGAGTGCGACACGCTCGACAACGCTATGAAAGACTTTAAGACGCGCCTTGACAAAGCAGAAGCAATATGGGTGAAAGCCGATCCGGATGGCAGCCTGATCGACCGCGACGCGGAGTTCTATACGCAGAAAATCATCGCTTTGGGCGATCAAACCGACAAGCTGTTTGTCAAGTGCCGCGAGTATTTTACGAACAAGTCGCGCAATCCCGACGCCGGAGTTGCACTTGTGAAAGAGCTCATTGAACTCGATCGCCAAGTCGATGCGCTGGAAGACGCGATTGAAGACAGCGACAAGCTTGGCCGCCAGTCTACCTGGGAGCTGCTGCGCCGCCTTGATAAGGCGGATGACACGCTCGACAAGGCGCAAGACTTCTTGGAAAAGGCCGGCATTGACGACGATTTGTTTGACGATCTGGAAGAAGAGCATGATCGCGGCTGGCATCACGACAAAGGCCGCGACTAAACAGTTCGCCGGGGAGGACGCCGGGCAGGCGCCTTCCCCGGCGTTTCCCGTCAGCCGCTTGCGGGTATAAGGCGAGGACCTTCCCCCGTGAGTTGCAAGCGCGCTCCCGATCTGTTACACTGACAGCAGAAACAGAACAGACTGTAAAAAGAAGGGGGCGCTCCTAACCATGCTTTGGATGACAAACGCCGATTCGGCTTCTGCGGTGAAGAGCGCGCTCTCACCGGAGCAGTGCGAGCAGCTGATTGTAGGGATCGCACAAGGACAGCCGGAAGCGTTTGAAGCTTTTTATCGGCAGACAGCGCGCTCGATTTATGTTTTCGCGCTTTCTCTGACGCGAAATCCCCAAAACGCGCAAGATGCCATGATGGAGACTTATCTTGCAGTTCGTACCCATGCGCATCGCTATACGCCCTGCGGAAAACCGCTCGCGTGGGTTTTTACCATTGCGCGTAACGCCGTGCGGATGCAGCAGCGCGCCGCCGCGCAGGAAGTTTCATTGGAGGAGCTTACACCTGCGCCGATCTGCGTTCCGGGTGATCCGGACGCCGCGATTGTACTGCACGAGGCGATGCGCATTTTATTGGAGCAGGAGCGGGAGATCGTGATGCTGCACGCCGTCTCCGGCCTGAAACACCGCGAAATCGCGCAGGCGCTTGGGCTGCCGCTTTCTACGGTGCTGTCCAAATACACACGTGCACTGAAAAAATTACGAAAAAGCTTATCGGAATGCGACGGAGAGGAGGGCGCGAAATGAGCAAGAGAACCGACCGCGAAATTGAAGCGCGGCTCGCCCGCGCCGTTGATGCGCTGCTGCCCGATCTTTGTGCGCAGGCGGCAAGCGCGCCGCTGCATACGTCTTCTGCCGAAGCGGACGTTATTTCGTTTTCTTCCCCCGTGAGAAGTGCACCTCTCATTCGCCGTGTTGCTGCCGCTTGTGCGTGCGCGGTTTTGCTCTGCGCCGCCGGGGCGTTTAGCTTGCTGTGCCCCGCGGCCTATATCGGAATCGACGTCAATCCAAGTATTGAACTGACGACCAATCTGTTTGATCGGGTGTTGACCGCAACGGCACGCAACGCCGATGCGGAAGAGGTGCTCAGCGGCCTCAGATTGCGTAATGTCGACCTTGATACCGCGGTCAGCGCCATCATAGGTTCGATTGTTCAGCATGAGTATTTAAAAAACGGAGAAGGTGAAATTCGTATCACCGTTCAGTCCGGCAGCGGAAACCGCGCCGTGCGGCTGGAAGAGCGGCTGGTGGACGATGTGCGCCGGGCCCTGCCCGTTGAGCAGCAGCGCGTTTCCGTCTACACGGAAACAGACCGTCCCCTGCCCACGGAATCAACTTCTGCCGTTTCCACCGAGCCTACTACCCGCCCGACTACCGTGCCGGGGGGCGCCGATGACGACCGTACAGCTCCGACGAAGCCGAGCAAGCCGTCAGGCAATCACGGCAAAAAGGCGCTCATCGATTGTATCCTCGCGCTCGACCCCTCACGCGACGCGGCAGTGTTGCAGCGCATGAGCACCGAGAAGCTGCGCGAGCTTCAGGAAGATCTGCTGGACAATGACGAAATCGAGGCGGAAGACCGTGAGGATGAAACCCCAAGCGGCCAAAAGGAACACGCAGACAACCTCGGCGGGAAAGATAAAGACAAAAGCAAAGATAAGCATGAAGGCGAAGACGATCACGAAGACGATCACGAAGATGATGACGATTGAAGATGAAAAAACGCCGCCGGCCATTTAGGCCTGCGGCGTTCTTTTAAGCATTTTGCAAATGAATACAGGGGTCGCGGCTCAGCGCTTTTTTCGCTTGCCGCGTAGAAACAGCAGGGCTGCGGCCGATGTTGCGGCAATTACCGCACCCGCGGCTGCAACGGCAAGGATCTTGGCTGGAAGACTGCTGCTTTTCGGAGACCCGCCGATGACGGGTGCCTCTGTATCCGCATAATGTTCCGATAAGTCCATGCCCGGCACATACTCGTTCGGCTCAAAGGAGGCGGCCGTATACATACTGCCGTCGTTAAAAATCACATAGACGGTCGGCGGTGTGCCAGCGGCCAGCAGCTCGGATACCATACCCTCGCGGAACTGCAAATATCCGTCTTCCGATACCGTTACCCGGTCATAATAAAACACGTGATTCGCCGTAACGCGGCGCACGCCGTCTGCAAGCGGCGTTTCTTCGCCCGGCACGAACATCGCAAGCGTACCGTGACCGCCAAATGCCGCGCGCGGCTTTTCGGTGAAGTTCTGCGGCAGGGTAAGCACCGTTCCGTCGATCGTTACCAGCGCATAGACATCTGTTTTGCCTTGTACCGGCCACAGTGTGGCCTCGTGATACTCGCGCGCGCTTTCGCCTGCGCCGTCTTCTCGGTCGTGGACAAAATAGGCCGCGCGGCGGTACCACGCCTTGTCAAGCTGAGACTCGCGGTATTCGCGATGCCCCACGGCAAGGTCGTCGTCGGATGCGGGGTCGTTCGAGTAATAAACATACTCGCCCAGTTCGGTGTTGTAATAGTAGCCCACAATGGTAATCAGATGCCCGCCGGTGTTGGTGGGCGCGTTGATAAGGTAAGGATATTTGCCTCCCTCGGTTTTGCTGTATTTGACCGAAAGCGAAACACCGTAGCCGCGCGATAACTCCTGGCGAAGCCCCGCAAAATCGGCATAGTGCACATAGCTTTCAAAGCCGTATGCCCCGGCTGCGGCGGTCGAGAAGCTCCAGTTTCCGTTGCCGCCGAAGCCGTAGTCGAAGTTCAGAAGGGTTACGTCTTCGGGCAGCACATCGGCGCCCTGTCCGTTCATCAGCATGGCGATGCAGGTGGCGCTGCAGATGACATTTGCATACTCGGGCGAACGCTTCATCTGCGAAATAGCCGGTGTGTCGAGCAGCACCGACTCTTTTTCCGCGACGGGCGGCTCGGCGAGCGAGCATTTGCTCTGCCAATCCGCATCGTTTGTATTTTTAAAGGATGCGCTCAGCAGACGAAGCACAGGCTGCACATTCTGTGTCCCGTCCGCCGAGATGACGGCTTTGAACTGAAATGCGGTGGCTGTCAATCCGTCGTTCACGTTAAGCGAGCTGTCTCCGTACCCGGTGTACGAGTAGGCGTATGCCCAGCCTTTTTCGCTGCCGCTTTTGGTGGGGTGGGTGTCGGCTACATTGGGGCAGCCGCGCTCGATATAGGGGCTCCACGCGCCCCAGGTGATCCAGTCGGTCCAACCGTCATGCGTCACACCGCTTGCGTCGGTCCACCCGTCATATTCGGGCAGATAGGCGCGGCCGAACACCTCAACCTTCGTACCGCGCGGGGTGTCTGCGTTCCAGGAAGCGACAAGATCGTTCCAAGGCTGCGTTTGATATACATCGGAGATGTATACGCCTTCCGTGCTTCCCTGCGCAAGGCGCAGCGCGCCATCGCCTACCTGCACGGGCTCAAGGCTTGTGCAGGTGCCTGACGCAAAGTCGGTCGCGGTTGTAATTTTGATGAAATTTCCTTCTGCCATAACAGCTCCTTTCCCGAAAACGGGCAATGCCAGCATCGCAAGCGCCAGGATAACCGCCACAGAGTGTTTCATGATACGCTCCCCCTACATCCGAACCGAGTCGCAGCAGGGTCAGCTTTTCAGCGCGACGCGATATCGTGCCAGCTCTTTTTACTTCAGTGGTTTTGAACAGGCGAACCCGTGCTGCCGCACAGGTAGGCTAAGCGGCCGGACGCGTGTCCCATGCGCCGCACTTCTTCCATAATACGGTGTAAATACCATAAAGTCAACCACGGGCATGCGCGCATCGCGCAAATGGGCCGTTATTTTAACCGACCCATTTTCCTATTCGCAAACGGTGCTGTGGCTTCACAAAGAAGAGCAGGTTTGGTATACTAAAGCCGTATGTTGAGAAAGGAGCGGCGGGATGGAAAGACAGTATATCAGCAGCGTGCGGCTAAGCTCGCCGGTGGACGAGGAATCTTATCTTCACAATCTGCCGGTCGTGCGTTGCTTGGCGCAGATGGATGCGTTGACCTTTTCGCGCGACGTCACGTTTTTGGTGAGCGAAAACGGCACGGGAAAATCAACGCTGCTTGAGGCCATTGCGGTGGC
>MEFT01000053.1 GCA_001725215.1 Clostridium sp. SCN 57-10 | reverse complement strand
CATTGGCAATGCCGGTGTACTTGTACTGTGTGCCGTTATATTCATGCGTTTCGCCCTCGATCGCGTTGTAGACGATCGCGCCGGCACGGTCAGTGGTGAGCAGCTGAACCGAGGTAATGTTGACAACGTCCTGATCATATGCAGTATCCGCGAAGAAGGGGCTGAACTTCTCACTAAACGGAGAATAGCCGACAACCAGCGGGGTGTCGTTCGCGGGGGTTACGGGAGCTGTTGTGCCTGCGGATCCTTGTGTGTCTGCGGGCTGTTTGTTGTTGTTACAACCAGCAACGAGTGAAAAGCAAAGCGAGAGCGCGAGCAGTAATGCGAATGCGCGTGACAATTTTCCTTTCGACATGACTTAGTTCCCCTTTTCATAAAATTCCCAACATTCTGCGTGTGTCGGGTACCTCAAAGACGTCCGTCTCTGTTTCATCATTATTTCATAATTATGTAATAGAGTCAACTGCAGAACGTCGCGCGCATCATAACAATAATTCATATCCACTTTTCACGAACGTTCACTCAATTTTTTCGAAAAAATACAATTATTTGATGGGTGCATTTTCCACCGCAAACCCCTGAAGGCTGATACAAGAACGGATTCGGTCCATTGTACCGTATCCTTCGATTGTATATATACGTTGCCTATTGTCAAACGTATACTGAACGCAGCTTATATCTTTTTGATTATTTGCTTCCTTTTCCAGCTCATATATGACAAATTTTGCGCCATCCGGAAAGACCACCGTGGCCGCTTCACAGCCCGTCACATCAGGCAGGGTGAGCTTGCGTATGCGCTCGGTTCGCGTCAACGCAGAAGCGATATATCCGAGGTTTCCCTGCGCGATACGCACCCTGATACCGCCACTCTCCCCCTCCGCATTCCGATTTGTCGTTTTTACCGATGCAAGATGCGCCACCAGCTCGCGCTCATACTGGATGTCGTCCATGCGCAGCTTAACGGCGACGCCCATACTGCCGATGGCAATAACAAAGAAAATGGCCACGGGAATCAAAAATTTTTTCATATTCATACCCCTCTGTAAACCAGCACGCAAGCTGGGTTGTTTTTTCCACTATATTCTATTTGACGTGTTTCGTCAAGCAAAGAACCCCCTTTTTCCTTTACACCACACTCGCTTCGTGATACCATGAAATTATTGCATAAAATAAGAGCGGCCTGGCCGCTTTGAAATGCATGACACCATCCATCCAAAAGGAGTAACGCTCATGCTTAGCTTTACGGACATTCAAAACGACGCTGTCGTTCGCACCTATGTGCAAAAGGGCAACGCCGTGCTCGGTGCGATCGGCTTCACGGAGCACGGCTTCGCGCACGCGGGAATCGCGGCGAGTACGGCCGCGAGCATTCTCACCGCGCTTGATTATGACGCGCGCACCGTCGAACTGGCGCGTATCGCCGGCTATCTGCACGACATCGGCAACTGCGTCAACCGCGCAGGGCACGCTCAGAGCGGCGCGCTGATGGCGTTTTCGCTGCTGACAGGGCTGGGGATGGACGCCGCAGAGGTGGCCGACATCATCGGCGCCATCGGCCATCACGACGAGGGCACCGCCGCCGCCGTCTCGCCCATCTCCGCCGCGCTCATTCTGGCCGACAAGTCAGATGTGCGCCGCACGCGCGTGCGCTCGAAGGCGACGATCGGCAGCGACATCCATGACCGCGTGAACTACGCAGTCATCGACTCGAAGCTGCACGTCGACCCCGCCGCGCACGAGGTACATCTTACGCTGACCATCGACACCGAAATCAGCGCCGTGATGGATTACTTCGAGATTTTCCTTTCTCGTATGCTGCTCTGTCGCAAAGCGGCCGAATATCTTGGGCTGCGCTTCCGGCTCGAGATGAACGGCACGCCGCTTCTGTGAGGACGCCATGACCGAAAGATTGTTTGAACACGATTCTTATCTGTGCGCGTGCGACGCGCGCGTGCTCTCCTGCGATCCGGCAGACGGCGGCTGGCGCGCGGTACTCGACCGCACGGTGTTTTTCCCGCGGGGGGGCGGGCAGCCTTGCGATCTCGGAACCATCGGTGATGTCGCTGTGCGCGATGTTTTTGAAGAAAACGGCATCATTTTTCATATCACGGACATGCCCGTGGCGGGCGAGGCGGCGTGCCGCATCGATGTTCCCCGCCGCCTGCGCCACATGCAATATCATACGGCGCAGCATATCCTGTCGGCCCACATCAAGCAGCTGTTTGACGTTGACACCGTCATCGCGCGCATTGAAGATGCAGGCCCCCACATCGAGCTGGGGCGCATACTGACGCCCGACGAGTTGTTTGCCGCGCAAGAGGCGGCAAACGAAACGGCGGCGCGCAATCTGCCCGTCGTGTGCCGCTATGTCACGCCCGAACAAGCGGGCGCACTGCCCGTGCGCGGCAAAATCGCACCGCACGAGCGCGTGCGTCTCGTCGAGGTCGACGGCTTCGACCTGAATGCCTGCGGCGGCACCCACTGCCGCGCGACAGGTGAAATAAACGAAACCGTCATCACGGGCACCAAAGAGGTGCGCGGCGTGTTCCGTATTTACTACGCCGCGGGCGTAGACGTACCCTCCGCCCGGTGCGCGCAGCACGCCGCGCTGCTTGCGGCGCAGCGCGTACTCGACGTTACCGCCCCGCAGGATATGCCCCCCGCGCTTGACGAGCACCTTGCGCATGAGGCGTCGCTTGCCACGCAGGTGCGCGCGCTGCGCGAGCGGTTGCTGACCGCCGACACGGCGCGTGTGCTTGCCTGTGCCACCCAACGCGGCGATACGCTCTATTTTGCTGAGGTGGTGGGCGATGGCGACGTCAAGCATCTTAAGGCCGTGGCCGATGCGGTGTGTGCGCAGACACGCGCCTGCGTGCTCTTTGCTGCGCGGCAGGAAGATCAGCTCAGTCTGGTCTTTGCGCGCACCAAGGGGCGCGGCGTCGACCTCGGCACGATTGCCCGCGACCTGACGTCCCGCTTCGGCGGGCGCGGCGGCGGCAGCCCCATTCTGGCGCAGGGTATGCTGTCCGCAACGGACGAAACGCTTTCCGTGCTGCGCAGCACCATGGATCAAATCGGCATGCAGCTCGACCACGAGATTCAATAAATTATATAAACAACGGAGCGAAAGGACGGATCCTATGGCTTTTCATCCCGCAACCGACGGCGAAAGCGCCGTCCGTCACATGGCACGGCGCGCGTCGTGCCGCAGCTTTCAGGACAAGCCCATCCCGCAGGACGTACTCGACCTGTTGCTCGACGCCGCCATGCAGGCGGCAAGCGGCGGCAACCTGCAGCCGTGGAGCGTGATCGTCGAGCGCGACCCGCAGCGCAACCGCGCGCTGTGCGACATCAACGGCGGTCAGCCCTTCATCGCGCAGGCACCCGTCAACCTCATTTTCCTGTGGGACTGGCACCGCTATGACATCTACACGCGCCAGAAGCGCGCGCCCTTCACCTGCTACAAGAGCTATATGCATTATCTGATCGCGATTGAGGACATCATGTGCGCCGCGCAATCGGTTGAAACGGCCGCCCATCTGATGGGGCTTGGCTCGTGCTACGTCGGCAGCCCCAACCACGAGGGACTTGCCATGCGCGACATGTATGACCTGCCCGACAAAACCTATCCCGTGCTCATCCTCTCGCTCGGCTACCCGAAAAATGAGCTGCACACCATGCCCAAGCTTGACCGCTCGGTTATGGTGTTTGAAAGCCGCTATCCCGCGCTGACAGACGAGCAGATTTTCGCGGCCTATGAGCAGAAGTATGCCGGTCGTACGCTGCCGCTGCCCAAAAACGAGGCGGCCCGCGCGGAAATGCTCGCCTCGTTCCGCCGGGCGCTCGAAACGACTTATTCCTCCGCAGAGGTCGACGAAATCGTCGCATGCGCCGAGCAGGATGGCTTTGTCAACGAGACGCAGCGCCGGTTCGGCCTGCACTATCACGCCGCCGATATGTATGCGCTGGGCGGTGAAATCGTAGAGATGATGGGGCAGCAGGGGCTGTTCCCATTCGACGCATATGAAAAGAAACAGGGGGAGAAAAAGATATGAACATCGACTCCATCGCGTCTGTCGCGCGCTCCTACGCAGATAAAACAAGTGCTAAGCTCGGCTTCGGTTTTTGTGACCTTGCAAGCGGCGCGTCGTTCTTTCTGCACGGCGACGACGCCTTCCCGGCAGCCAGCGCCTATAAGGTATGGATTCTTGCAGAGGTGCTTCGCGGCGCCGAGGCGGGCGGCTATTCGATGCAAGACCGCCTTACGTTGACACGCGAAGTCAAGAGCCTGGGCAGCGGCGTACTTTACGATCTGGGCGAGGGGCTTCAGCCCACCCTGCTCGACTACGCCACACTGATGATGATTCTTTCGGACAACACGGCAACCGACGTGCTCTTCGGCTATGTCGGGCGCGACAACATCAAGCAAAACATCCTCGACCGCTACGAGCTGGCGCAAACCAAGTGTGACTGGACGTGCGCCCGCCTGATCGAGTATACCTGCGGATTGACGGCCGAAAACATCGACCAGTGGGCCTCCCTGCCGCGCTACTTCCGCAACAAGGCGGAATACGCCTGTACCACGGAGGAAAACGACCAGACAAGCCCGCAGGACGCCGTCAAAACGCTGCGTATGGCGTATGAGGGTACGCTCGTCTCCCCCACCGTCAGCGCGGAGATGCTGCGCATCATGAAGCTATGCCAAACCAATTCGCGCATCCCCAAGCATCTACCGCGCGGCACCGAGGTGGCACATAAGACAGGCACGATCGACCGTGTGGCAAACGACATGGGCATCGTCTACACGCCGAAGGGCGACTATGTGCTCACGCTGTTTTACAACGGCAACCTGGCCAATGAGGAAGATTACGCCGCAAATCTTGGCGGCGGCATCGGCGACACGCTGCTTGCCGAGCTTTCGCGCGATGTTTACGCGGCTTACATGGCGTAAGCTGCACTCCGTTACGTATTCATTCTAAGCAAATATACTTTTTGTGTACGCCGATATGGCGGAAGTCAAATCCGCTCCAAGCAACCCACCGAACAGCCTGTAACATACAAAGGCCCTGCGGAATTTGTAAATCCGCAGGGCCTTTTTCCGTTTTATGTCGTTATTGCGCCGTCGCCGCGCCGACGGCAACCTGATAGTTTGGCAGATACCATCTGCCGCCCAGCTGAATCAGCGTGGCCGCGCCCTGCAGCGTATGCTCGCCCGACGGGCCGGTGAAATGCAGCAAAAAGTCTGCATACACATAGTCCCCAATGGCAGGATACGTTTTGCGCAGCTTGCTTAGCTCAATCGAGGACTTCTTCTGGGTTTCGGTAATCTCGACGCGCAACGTGCCGTCCATGCCGATTTTGGCAACCATCTCGGATACATAGCCCGCCGCCAGGTTGTTCGCTCCCCCGAGCGAAAAGGCAAGTTCAAAATCCTCACGTGCGCTCGGCTCAATACAGTTGCCCATCTGGTCAAGGTTTGCCGTCAGGTACATACCCTCATAGTAGCGATGCAGCGTGTCGGCCGGCGTGCGCTGTGCGCCCGTTGTGAAATAGACCGTCAATCCGATGATGGCAAGCAGCAGCACGCTTGCGCCGCTGATTAGCAGTAATTTTATCTTTATGTGGCTCATCGGCGCCTTTCGGGCCGCTTTTTTCTGTTTATCCATGCTTCAACCGTCCTTTATTGCTCATTCAGGCGCAGCGCCTGCGGCGCGTCCTCTACAATCGCCGCTGCGCAGCGCTCCGCTTCGCTGCGGCTCGACCCGCGCGCAAGCGCGTAAATTTTTATCTTCGGCTCGGTGCCCGACGGCCGTACAACGACGCGGCAGCCGTTTTCCAGCGTATAGGCAAGCACGTTTTCCCCCGCAAGCGGCAGAGACTCGCGCTCAATGACGCGGATAAACGTGCGCTCGCCGCGCAGATAGTCGGTCACCTCGGTTACGCGTTCGTCCATAATGCGCTTGGGCGGCAGCGCGCGCAGCGACGCCATCATCTGCGCCATGCGCTCCATCGGCGCCGCGCCCTCTACGGAAAGCGATACCGTGCGCTCGTCAAAGCAGCCGCACGCGGCATAAAGCGCGTCAAGCGCATCGTGCAGCGTCTGTCCACGCGCACGCAGCGCGCACGCCATTTCGGCGACGAGCAGCGCGGTTTGCACGCCGTCTTTGTCGCGCGTCTGCGGATAAGGCATATAGCCAATGGATTCTTCAAACCCAAGTACAGGTAAGACACCCGCGGCCTCAAGCTGCTGCGCCTTGTGCGCCAGATGCTTAAAACCGGTAAATGTATCACAGCACTGCGCGCCGTGCTTGCGTGCGACACGCGCGGCAAGCTCGGTGGTTACAATCGTTTTGACCACGGCGCACGGCCTCTGCGGCTTTCCAGCACGCGCATACGCGCTCAGCAGATGATCTGCAAGCAGCGCGCCGAGCTGGTTGCCCGTAATGACGCGCATCGCGCCGTGGCGGTCGCGCGCGGCGACGGCAAGGCGGTCCGCGTCGGGATCGTTCGCCAGAATCAAATCGGCACGCTCGCGCTCTGCCAGATGAAACGCCAGCGTTAGCGCCCGCTCCTCCTCCGGATTGGGCACGGGCAGCGTGGGGAACTCTCCGTCCGGCTCCATCTGCTCCGCCACGGTAAAAAGCTGCGTAATGCCCGCCTCACGCAGCAGGCGCGGTGCAATCAGCCCGCCCACACCGTGACACGGCGTGTAAACGACGCGCAGCCCATGAGAAGCGCGCACGGCGGCGGGATTCGTCATGCTGCTCAGCACAAATGCGGCATACGCCTCGTCCGGCTCGCAGCCCAGATCGGACAAAAACCCCTCAGCACGCGCCTGCTCCTCTGAAAGCGCGGGCGGCGGCGCGGGCAGCGCAAGGTGCGCCATTTCGCGTTCGACAGCTCGCGCCTGCTCGTCTTCCATCTGCGCGCCGCCGCGCCGATAGACCTTGCAGCCGTTATATTGCGGCGGATTGTGGCTCGCCGTGACGCACAGTCCGAAATCGGCACCGCTGCGCTCTACGGCGAACGAAAGCATCGGTGTGGGGCGCGGCTCGCGCATAAGTAACACGGAAACCCCATGCGACGCGAGCACAAGCGCCGCCTCGCGCGCAAGCTCGGCGCTGCGGCGGCGCGCGTCAAAGCCGACGACGGCCGTCTTGCCCCCGCCGCGCCCGAAAAAGCGCGCCAGCGCCTCGGCGCAGACCCGCACGGTGTGCACGTTCATCCCGCCGGGACCGGGCGCGAGTATCCCGCGCAGTCCCGCCGTTCCAAAGCCGATGCGCTGCGCAAAAAGCTGCGCGCGCGCGTCGGCACTCAATGCGTCAAGCTCGGCACGTTCCGCTTTGGTTACAAACGGCGACGCGTGCCACGCATCATATTCTGTTTTACCATCAGGAGACATCGTCATACCCCCTCGCATCCATTATAGAGGATTGCTGCGCGGATATCCAGAAATTTTTTCGGAAAACGAGTCAAAAAAACCGCCCGAAGGCGGTTTTTTTATTATTTCTTTTTATAATAGATCTGCGACCCAGCCACGATGAGCAGGCAGAATCCAAAATACCAGAAAAAGAGAGCGCTTTGCAGCGAGCCGGACAGGATAAACAGCGAGCCGAGCGTCGCCAACACGGGGCAGACAAGTCCGCGCACAACGCCAAGCTCTTTACGCTTCCACATACGGAACACCTGATAATAAAGCACCACATAGAGCAGGTAGCTCGTGGCAATCGAAATTTCCGAAATATCCGAGTTGGGCAGCAGGCTGTAGCGCGAGGTGACGTAGTGTACGAGCATCCAGAGAGCCGAAAGCCCGAAGGCTAACAGCGCGGAGTTGACGTGCATATCAAGCTTCTCATTGACGATCGACAGCTTCTTTGAGAAAGGCATCATGCCCTCGCGCAGCGAAAGCGCATACGGCACGCGGATGTAACCGAGGATGAGACCGTTTACCGTGCCCATCACCGAAATGATGACGAAAACAGTGATCGCCTTGGCAAAGCCCGAACCAATGAGCTGTGTCGCCATTTCCGCAACGTGTGAGTCGCCAAGCGCGAGCACCTGCTCGGGGCCGAGATAGGTCGTTACGCCAACGAAATAGAGTACATAGGCGAGCATGACGAATATGGGGGCAAAAACCAGCGCACGCGGCAGGTTGCGCTTGCTGTCGCGCACCTCGTGGCCGATGGAGGTGGAGACAATCCATCCGTCATAAGAGAACGCGATAGGTCCGATGGCCGAAATCCACGCAAGCCCCGTGGCCTGCGCCGCGGGCAGACGCGACAAGCCACCGGCACAAACAGAGGGATCAGCTTAATGACGGTAGAGGCGTTTTGGGCGAAGCCGCCAATACGGCGCGAAAGCGTGTTGTACACAAAACAGAGTGCAAAAAACGCAAAACCGATGCCGACCTGCAGCTCGAGCGAGCCATTGAGGTTAAAAAGTACGCAGGCGTAGATACCGACGACCCACGAAACAACGGCGACCAGCGTCGGATAATATACAAAAATCTGAAACCAGCCGAATGCGGCGCCCATGCGCTTGCCGCAGAATTCTTCAGCATAGGTCAGCGCGCCGCCGGGGCGCTCTGTGCGGGCAGCCAGCGCGCTCATGGAAAGGCCGCCGAAGATGATGGCGACGGCGCCGAGCGCGAAGACAAGTACGCCGAGGGGAATGCTGCCACCTGTTGCGACGAGGATGTTGTCGCTCTTGAAAAAAATGCCGGAGCCGATGCAGATGCCGACGATCATGGTAATGGCGGTAAACAACCCGTATGGCTGCTTCGCCGACCGCGAAGACACGTCCGTTTCTTTGTTCATACTTTTCCCTCCGAATGATATTAAAAAAACCGCCTTCGGCGTTAGCCGAAGGCGGTAGTTCCCGTTTACAGGAAATCTGCTAACCCCTCTCGACGCACGCACGAAAAGCCTTATTTACGTACCAATAAAAGTAGCAAATAAAGCTAAAAAATACGACGACGTAAAAGGATGCGGCATGTGGCATAGCAAATTCCCTCACGAAAAAGAATGTGTTTATGATAGCATATGTTTTAGCAGAATGCAATAGTAAATTGAAATATTTTGAATATTTTTCGGGGTTATTCGAATTTTATGCAAATATGCGCAGAAAGGGACGAAAAAGCGCCCGCCACTTTCGTGGCGGGCGCGATTTGTGCGTTGAGGTGATTGACTATCCGTTAGGGAGCGTCAAAGCTCACGATCAGGTTCGTGATCTTGCCATCCTTCAGCGTGAAGGAGACATACTGATTAACAGCCAGCTCTTCGCCGTCATCCGCGACCACATCACCAAGATAGTAGTCAACAGAAGCTGCATCGTTGTTCACAAAGACAGTCTTCGCACCGTCGGCCAGCAGATAGTAGTTGCCGCCTGCAACAATATAATTGTTGCCAAACGCAGTCATCTGCACATCATGGACATAGCCGGTAGC
>MEFT01000052.1 GCA_001725215.1 Clostridium sp. SCN 57-10 | reverse complement strand
TCTCCGCTGTATAAAAGCTGGCCAAACGCTGCGCCGCGGAATCGCGCGACGGCGGCGATGGATGCGCATTCCATTTCAACCACACGGCAGCCCTCGGCCTTTCGGTGTGTGATCATATCGGGCGTTTCGCGGTAGAAGCCATCGGTCGTCCAGGTCTTACACTCGAGCCACGGAACGCGGTGTTCGGCCAGCGTATCGCGGAGCACAGAGATCATATCTGCGTCAAGCTCGATGTCGCGGGCAGGGGGGAGGTAGTGGTAAGACGCGCCCTCGTCGCGTAGTGCCGAAAGGGGAAGGATCACATCGCCTGCGGGGATGTGATCGAGCGCGCCACAGCCTCCGCACGCGATGATTGCTTTGACGCCGCAGCCGATCAGAAAATCGGTCATCATTGCGATGGAGGCAGAGCCGACTACGCCCTGTACGGCACAGAGCGAAACGCCGCCGTACGCGAAGGAGTAGACCGGGAAGTGACCCATTTCAGAGCGATAGCAATGTACGACCTGCGCACCAGACTGTGCTACAAAATCGGTCAGAACGTCGCCGAAAAAGGTTATGATACATATGGAGGGAAGCGCCGCGCCGCCATACCGGTTGGGCATGATGATGCCGCGCTGCGCGGCATCATATTCTAAAATGGGAAAATCGTGTGTGACAACGGGCATGGGCGGCTCCTCCCGCCGTTAAGGCTCTTGCGGAACCTCATAGGCATAAATATAAGTGCGATAATCGTTTTTTTCATAACTACAGGTGATGAAAGAATAAAGGGTGGAAATCGCAAAATCAGGCGGATCGGCGAACGTGCACGGTGCGGTCATCTCAGTGATATAGTCTGCAAAGCTCTCGTCGGACGAAAACTTTGTCTTGCGCTGAATGGCCTCAGACGGCCCCGCATAGGCGGCAAAAATGCGCAGCTTAATCGTGCGGTCGGGTGTATAGAGCGTTAAATCCCTATGCGCGTTAAACTCTTCCTCGCTTTTCAGGCGGGTGAGCGGCTCAAACATCACGCCGGTCTTCAGATTGTGCCCGTAAATGATGCAATGCCGCCCGCCCAGTGAGGGATCGCTCTCATAGTCAAGGAAGATAGAGCCCGCCTTGCTGTAAGAACCGTCGACAGCGGTGCGCAGGTAGGTGTCGTTTGTCGCGCCTTGCACGATGGGAAAGTCGATATCAAGGTCGGGCATGGAAATCCACCCTACGATATCGGGGTTAATTTTGAACAGTGCTTCAAAATCGATGGGGCTTTCATAAGACTCCGGCGCGGGCAGAGGGTCCGGCTCCTGCTCGGGCGCAGTGGTGGTAGACGGCGCAGGCGTCGTTTGCGTGGCAAGCTTCGCAAGCTGCTCGTAATACGCCGCGGCGCGCCTATATTTGATATTGTTGTCGACTAAAAGCACGATGCCAACGATGGAGCACAGCGTAAACAGCGTGGCAAAGAGGATGAGAAGACGTTTCCTCACGGCAGTACCTCCCCGGGTGATGTGTTTGTTTGAGTATACCACATCGGTGCAAAAATGAAAAGCAAGCAAATAGAAACTCCCTTTTTGCTTATGGACTTACGGGTATCAACTTTGGCAATTTCACCAAGCGTTAAAAATATGATATTATGAATCAAAATAAGTTCTGATTTGTGGAGGTGGCATATGAGAGCATTTACCTTTTATTTAGGCATTTTTACAAATCTGTTTGGCATTATTTGCGCAATATTTGAATTGCAACTGATTTTTCGTATTGCTGTAGCTATCTTTGTTGCTATCACGGTAGTACTCGTTTTGAAGTATTCTAAATGTTCTCATTGTGGGAACTATCAAGTTACAATCAATCCATTTTCACAGAAATTTGGGATTTGTAAAAAATGCAATCAGAAGGAACAATAGACTGCAATATATTTATTTGATGTAAAGGCTCTACTCAAAATGATAGAGCCTTCTCTTATACCTGATTTTCCGTCAAACCGACGAGAGGGTTGGCAGATAAACCAATATCAGTCCAAAAGGTAAAAGGGAGAAAAGAAACGGCGGCGGACTTTTGTCCGCCGCCGCATTTGTGTTATTTGCTGTATTTGTCGCGTGCCGTATATTTCGTGTGGAGCAGGTGGTGTGCGCGTCCCTCGCCGTAGCCGCATTTGAGATAGTTCTCATACACTTCCTTGACGATGGGGTTTTCGTGGCTCTTGCGCAGCTTCATGGTCGCATCGGCACCATACAGCGCCTTGGCGCGCACGGCACGCACGTTCACGTTGTTGCGCACGGCACCATGCACCTGCGGCTGGCCGCCGCCGTTGACGCATCCGCCGGGGCACGCCATGACCTCGACAAAGTCATATTGCTTTTCACCCGACTTGATGCTGTCAAGCAGCTTGCGGGCGTTGTCCGTGCCGCTGCAAACCGCGACGCGAACCGTATGGTCGCCGACCTGCAGCGTCGCTTCCTTGATGCCCTGCGTGCCGCGCACCATCTCAAACTCCAGCTTGTCGAGCGACTTGCCGGTTACGACTTCGGCAACGGTGCGCAGAGCGGCTTCCATCACGCCGCCGGTGGCGCCGAAGATATGCGCCGCGCCCGATGCAACGCCGAACAGCGGGTCAAACTCTTCGTTTTCGGGCAGCGAGTCAAACATAATGCCCGCGCGGCGCACCATGCGCGCAAACTCGCGCGTAGTGATCGTCGCGTCGACATCGGGCAGACCGTCAACCGCGTTTTCATGCTCGCGCTTAATTTCGAATTTCTTCGCGGTGCACGGCATGACGGTTACGACGTAAACGTCTTTCGGGTCAAGTCCCATGCGGTCGGCATAATAGCTCTTGATGAGCGCACCGAACATCTGCTGCGGCGACTTGCACGACGACAGGTTGGGGATGAACTCGGGGTAATAATACTCGCAGAACTTGATCCAGCCGGGCGAGCAGGAGGTGATCAGCGGCAGCTTTTCACCCTTGGTGAAGCGGCCGAGGAACTCGGTGCCCTCTTCCATGATGGTGAAGTCTGCAGCGGTATCCACATCGAACACCGCGTCAAAGCCGAGGCGGCGCAGCGCGGCGACCATGCGGCCCTGGGTGTTTGTGCCCATGGGGAAGCCGAACTCTTCGCCGATCTGAGCGCGCACGGCGGGCGCCGTGCCGACGACAACGTGCTTCGTCGGGTCGGAAAGCGCTTTCCAGACCTTGTCGGTGTCGTCCCGCTCGCGCAGGGCACCCGTCGGGCAGACGGTGATGCACTGGCCGCAGGAGATACACGATGTGCGGTCGAGCGGCATGTCAAACGCAGTCGCGATGTGGGTCTCATAGCCGCGCTCGTTCGCGCCGATGACGCCTACGCCCTGCTCGTGCTTACAGGCCGCGATGCAGCGACGGCAGAGCACGCATTTCGAGTTGTCACGCACGAGCACGTCGTTTACGTCGACGATGTCTGCACGTTTCTCGTGGGTTTCATAGCGGTGCTCGTCGCAGCCGTATTCCTGCGCAAGCTGCTGCAGCTCGCACTTGCCGGAACGCACGCACGAAAGGCACTCGCGGCGGTGGTTGGACAGAATGAGCTCAAGGGTCTTCTTGCGCGCGGCGCGCAGCTTCGGCGTGTTGGTCAAAACCTCCATGCCCTCGGCCACGGGGTAGACGCAGGCGGCGGCATACGAGCGCGCGCCTTTGACCTCGCAGACGCACATGCGGCACGCGCCGATGGCGTTGATGTCCTTCAGGTAGCAAAGCGTGGGGATGTCGACGTGCGCGAGACGCGCCGCCTCCAGAATGGTGGCGTTGCGAGGCGCTTCGACCTCAATCCCGTTGATTTTGAGCTTGACAGTATCCATGTTCGATCTCCTCTCGCCTTACTTCTTCACGATGGCGCCAAACTTACACTTCTCGATGCAGGCGCCGCACTTGATGCAGCGGATCTTGTCGATGGTGTGGGCGCTCTTGATGACGCCGCTGATCGCGCCGACGGGGCATACGCGCGCGCACGCCGTGCAGCCGACGCACTTTTCGGGGATAATTTCATAGCCGATCAGCTTCTTGCACACGCCGGCCGGACAGCGCTTGTCGATGATATGCGCTTCGTATTCGTCGCGGAAATAGCGCATCGTCGACAGCACGGGGTTGGGGGCAGTTTGTCCGAGCGCGCACAGCGAGTTGTCCTTGATGTAATAGCACAGCTCTTCAAGCTCTGCAAGGTCGTGCATGTCGGCGTTGCCCGAAGTGATCTTCTCAAGCATTTCGAGCAGGCGCTTGGTGCCGATGCGGCACGCGGTGCACTTGCCGCAGCTCTCGTCGACGGTGAACTCAAGGAAGAACTTCGCGATGTCGACCATGCAGGTGTCCTCGTCCATGACGATGAGCCCGCCCGAGCCCATCATAGAACCGATGGCGATCAGGTTGTCATAGTCGATCGGGGTATCGATGAGGCTGGCGGGGATGCAGCCGCCCGAAGGGCCGCCGGTCTGCGCCGCCTTAAACTTCTTGCCATTGGGGATGCCGCCGCCGATCTCCTCAATGATCTCGCGCAGCGTCGTGCCCATCGGGATTTCCACAAGGCCGGTGTTCGTAATCTTGCCGCCCAGCGCGAAGACTTTGGTGCCGTGCGACTTCTCGGTGCCCATCGAGGCAAACCACTCGGCGCCCTTCAGGATGATCTGCGGGATGTTCGCCAGCGTTTCCACGTTGTTGAGCACGGTCGGCTTGCCGAACAGACCCTTGACGGCGGGGAACGGCGGACGGACGCGCGGCTCGCCGCGCTTGCCTTCGATGCTCGTCATCAGCGCGGTTTCTTCGCCGCAGACGAACGCGCCTGCGCCGAAGCGAAGCTCGAGGTCAAAGTCAAAACCAGTGTTGAAAATGTTTTTGCCGAGCAGACCGTATTCACGCGCCTGCTTGAGCGCAATTTCCAGACGGTGGATAGCGATAGGGTATTCGGCGCGCACATAGATATAGCCCTGATGCGCGCCGATGCAGTAGCCGGCAATCGCCATGGCTTCCAGAATGGCGTGGGGGTCGCCTTCCAGCACGGAGCGATCCATAAACGCACCGGGGTCGCCCTCGTCGGCGTTGCAGCAGACATATTTCACATCGCCCGGCGTGTTGGCGGCAAACTGCCATTTCGTGCCGGTGGGGAAGCCCGCGCCGCCGCGGCCGCGCAGCCCGGAGGCCTTGATGAGGTCAATGGTCTCCTGCGGGGTCAGCTCGGTAAGCACATGGGCAAGCGCCTGATAGCCGTCTACGGCGATGTACTCGTCGATCACCTCGGGGTTGATAACGCCGCAGTTGCGCAGCGCGACGCGGTGCTGCTTCTCATAAAACTGCGTGTGGTTGAGCGAGCGGATGGTGTCGCCGTCGATCGTCTCTTTGTACAAAAGACGCTTGACGATGCGGCCCTTCATCAGGTGCTCGGAAACGATTTCCTTGACGTCTTCTACCGTGACGTGGCTGTAAAACGCGCCTTCGGGGTAAACGATCATGATGGGACCAAGCGCGCACAGGCCGAAGCAGCCGGTCATAACCGTCTTAACTTCCTGTGCAAGGCCCTGCGCCGAGAGCTCGCGGTTGAGCTCTTCAAGAATCTCGCGCGAATGGGAGGAGGTGCAGCCGGTGCCGCCGCACACCAATACATGTGATCTGAACATCTCATCTGCCTCGCTTTCTTACTGGTCCGCGCCGATGGTGAACTCTGTCACCACATTGCCGTTGACGATATGGTCTGCGACGACGCGCTTTGCGCGTTCGGCGGTCATCTTGACATAAGTGACCTTTTCACCGTTTTGATACACCTCGACGATGGGTTCGAGGCGGCAGATGCCGATGCAGCCGGTCTGGGTGACCATGACGTCGTGCAAGCCGCGCGCGGCGACTTCCTCGGTGATGGCGGCAAGGACGGGGCGCGCTCCGGCGGCGATGCCGCAGGTCGCCATGCCGACAACGATGCGGGTGCCCTTATCGGAGTCGCGCAGGTTAAGCGTGGGCTGCATACGGTCGCGAATCGCTTTGAGTTCTTCTATAGACTTCATAGATTATACCTCCATGTAGATTTGTTGCAGATTCTCATTGATATAGTCGCGAATCCAGAAAAGCACCGCGGGAGTCCCAAGCGGAACGCCTTCAAGCGTTTCACGCAGCATACGCGTGTCAAGTTTAAATGCGTGCTGCGCATAGCGGTGCTCGTAAATAAAATCGATGTCGGCGTGGCATTGGACAAGCGTTACAATGGTCGCCGCAAGGTCGCCAAGGGGAAGACGGTCGATATGCGAATAGCCGAAGACCGCTTCAAGCTCGGTTCCTCTGCCAGGTGCGGAGGAAAGCCGCAGGCAGCCACCCGTGGCAACGGCCGCATCCTCCAGCAGCGGAAGCCCAAGACCGACCTTACGCGTCGTACGTGTGGTGGTAAACGGATCGCGCACGCGGTTCAGCAAGTCTTCCTCCATACCGCAGCCGTTGTCGGTCACGCGGATGACGAGGCGATCGTGCGCAGGTTCCTCCGAAACGCCGATGGAAACGAGCGTCGCGCCTGCGCGCGCGCTGTTTTCGGCGATGTCAAGGATGTGCAGTGAAAGCTCTTCCATCGTTTTGCTCCCTTGTCGTTTATCGTCGCAGATATTCAATCAATGCCTCCGCCGTGGCCGCGCACAGCGAAAGCGTGTGCGTGCAAAGCCCGATCTGTTCGAGATAATGCGCGTCGGAGTTTTTGACAAACCGCGCACCGCATAGCTCGGGGTGCTCAGACACAAGTAACTCTTCGCGGCATGAGGCGGTGATTTCATAAGTGCGAAAATCCATCGCGGGGTCGCAATAGCCGAGCGATGAAAGAATAGAATAGGCGCTTTTGTTGAGGTGAGCCGGCACAGCCACGCCCGAGAACGCAGCGCACAGGGCCTGTACCTCATATACGCCGATATCGGCCGCTGTGATGAGCAGCCGGGGCTCCTCGCCCAAAAGGCGGTCGCTCGCATCGAGCAGGAGCTGGGGGCCGAATACGGCGGGATCGTTCGGAATGGCGGGAAGGCGTTCGTAGACATAGCGGCCGAAGGCCTCCGCGGCGTCCGCATCGGGGAACAGGCACAGCACATGCGTCTCCTCGCGGCAGTTAAGCTCCATGCCGGGTACGACGGAAAGTCCGGCGCGCGCCCCCGCCTGAACGATAGCGCGGCAGTTGCCGCAGCTGCCGTGGTCGGTCAGCGCGATGAGATCGAGCCCGCAGAGCAGTGCCATGTTGACGATGTTGTTCGGCGTCATGTCTGCGTCGCCGCAGGGGGAAAGGCAGGAGTGGATGTGCAGGTCGCAGTGAACGTCCACCGCTTTACACCGGAAGCGCCGCAAGCGCGGCGCACAGCGCAAACGCACTCTGCTCGCTGCGCAGCAATGTTACGCCCTCGGCCTCGGCACGCTCAAGCGCAGCGTCTTCGGGCACCACGCCTTCGGCGAGGATCACGGCGGAAACATCGGCCAACAGCGCGACGGCAACGGTATTGCGGTTGCCCATGATGGTCACCCACGCGCTGTTTTGCTGCGCGCGTCCCATCACGCGGCTCAGCAGGTCACCGCAATAAGCGCCCGAGACGGGCCGGTCAAGGTCGCCCGCGCATAGGATTTCAAGTGAGAGCGCCGCAATCATGTCACGAACGGTCATCATGCGCTTCCTCCTTTGCTTGCACTGCCGAATCGCCCATCAACGCGGGCAAAAGGCTTTCAAGCCGCTGCTTGAGGATGAACAGACAGTCGGTCTGGCTCGAAAAGCCGCGCACAATGTCTTCAGCAAGCGCGTGGCAGCTCGGCGCGCCGCACGCGCCGCAATCGAGTCCGGGGAAGTCTTCGGCAATCGTTTCAATGCGCCGGAGTTTTTCCATCGCGGCCGCCATATCCTCGGCAAGCGGCGCGTCGGGGATGTATTTGAGCGGGAAAAACCAGTCCATAGCCTGGTCATTCATATCCTTTTCGGTAAACTTGTTGCGGGAAACGGGCAAATATTTGCGAAGCATTTGAATGCGCGCCTTGGCGACAAACGGGTTTTCTACCGTGGAGGCGCCGCCCACGCAACCGCCCGGGCAGGCGTTCAGCTCGATGAAATCGAGATCACGCAGCTTTTCGTCCTCCAGCTCTTCCAGTACCTTGATGACATGCTCAATGCCGTCTGCCGCGAGGTATTTTTCCTCAAGCAGCGCGGCGGATTCACCGCCGCTCGTCGCCCAGCCGATGCCCAGAATGCCGGACCGAGATAACAATTCGGGCGAGGTCAGCTTGTTCATGTGTTTGAGCAGCTCTTTGTAGATGTCCGCGATGGAAAGCACGCAGTCTACGTCGGTATACTCAAAGCCGAGCGGCGTTTTTACGTCTGTCATCTTGGCGGGGCAGGGGG
>MEFT01000051.1:13448-13946 GCA_001725215.1 Clostridium sp. SCN 57-10 | reverse complement strand
GCCAGGCGCCGCCGACGGCGTAGAGCGGGCGGAAGATCAAGATGCGCTTGTGGGTGCGGCGCTCGAACTGCTCGCGGCTGTCCTTATACTTATGGACGGCGCGCAGGATGGTGACGACCTTCTTCTCGGTCGGCAGGGGGATGGGGCCGGAAACCTCAACGCCGGTGCGCTTGACGGTTTCGACGATCTTCTCCGACGCCTGATCGATGAGGTGATGGTCATACGCTTTGAGTCTGATGCGGATTTTCTGCATGTCTGCCATGTGGTTTTCCTCCTGTTTGCATACAATGTTTTTTCTTTGTGACATTGTACGGCCGAAAGCTTGCCACGCCTCCGTGTGTATCGCGTTCTGAGCATAAAAAGAACCGGCGATTCACATGACTCGTTCCGGCAACAAACACAGATGTTGGTTTCCACAAGGCTTACGGGCCGAAGGCCTGCAGTTCCCTGCTTAACGGATACGCATCTGTTTCTTTGCTCTCTGCCGCCCGATTGTCG
>MEFT01000051.1:5028-13433 GCA_001725215.1 Clostridium sp. SCN 57-10 | reverse complement strand
TTACTCTGCCAAAGTTACCCGCCTGCGGCGGCAATCTCCAGCTTCATCGCGTGCGCGCTGTTCAAAAATAGGCATAATACACCCTTTTGCGTACAGGCGCTTCTATAATATAACATCGGCAAGCGGGTGGTGTCAAGCATTTTTTTCTGCATCCGAATTTTTTTTGACAATCGTCTATTTGGCAGCTATCACAGCGTGTAAACGAGGTGAACGCATTCTGGCAGGTTCTCGTCGACATAACCGGAATGAACGAAACCGACTTTTTGATAAACGTGCAGTGCGGCGGCGTCTTCCCGATTGACGCACACCTCCACAACCGGATATTTTTTCTCCTGCGTCAAAAGCTGCATCAGTTGTCGCAGGGCGCTCTGCCCGCAGCCCGTGCCCTGATAGCGGCAATCGATCATAAACTGCTGCAGCTCGTAGCAGGCGGGGTCTTCGTCCAGATCGCGCACCATCATCAACCCCACCATAGTCTCGGTACGGTACACGGCATAAATCGCCGCGCGGCAGCGGCGGTATGCATACGCTCTACCGAGTATGCCCATCGCGGGCGCAACAAAGCCGCGCTGCTCGTCCCCCACGCGAAGGGCGGCGGCTGCGGGCCAGTTGTGCTCATCCACCTCACGCAGACTGACCATGGTGCCTTCTTTCATCGCCGCAACAAGCCGCCGAACTTGCGCCGCCGCAGCAGCGTTTGCGGCTCCGCTGTGCCGCGCGCAAGACGCGCAAGGCACCAATCTCCGATGAACCGATATACGTCCTCACAATTCGTTTCGTTGAGCATTTCATGCCTGCCACCTTCATAAAGTGCCAGCTCAAGATTTTTCATACCCGCGTCGGCAAACGCGTTGTAAGTACGCGTCACGCCGCGCCCCATATCGCCGACCGGATCGCAGTCACCCGACAGAAAGCAAACAGGAAGCGTGGCACGCATTTTCTGCAGGTTTACGTGCCGCTGGTTGAAGCGCATGCCAAACAGCATGTCCCCTGCAAGACCAACCGTGACGTCGAAACCGCACAGAGGGTCGCTCTCGTAGGCGTCAACGATCACGGGATCGCGGCTCAGCCAGTCGTGCCCGGTGCGGCACGGCTTGAAGCTTCCGTTAAAGCCGCCGAACATTAGGCGGTTAAGCACGGGGCTGACGGCACGCACGTTGCGGCGGCCGCGCTCGGCGTGGTAAACAGCGCGACCCGCAGCAAGCGCTGCGCGCGGCTGCCAGGCCGTTCCGCTTAAAATGACGCCGTCAATCGGCGCTTTGGGATAGCGGATGAGCAGCGTGCGCACGAGGAACGAACCCATGCTGTGCCCCAGCAGAAAATGGGCAACGCGCGGGAAGTCGCGCCGCGCAAGGTCGGTTACGGCCTTAATATCGTCCACGACGGCAAACCAGCCGTCCTGCTCGGCGAAAAAGCCGCGCGCCGCGCCGATGGAGCGGCCGTGGCCAGCATGATCGGCGGCATAAACCGCAAAACCACGCTCGGTCATATATTCGGCAAAGCGGGCATAGCGTTCGCCATGCTCCGCAACGCCGTGCGCGATCTGTATCGTCGCGCATACCTCGGTTTCGGGCAGCCATGCGCGCCAGTAGACGCTGCCCTTTGCCGTAGACAAATATCCGTCCTTTCGTATCATGGAAAAGCCTCCTAAGGGTTTGTCTTGACATTATAACATGAATCATCCAAACTATAAAGCACAAGGATGTGAACAAATGAACGGATATTTGCTTTCTCTCGACCAGGGCACCACGACATCACGCGCGATTTTGTTTGACCGCGCAGGGCGTATCGTGCAAAAAGCGCAGTATCCATTTCGCCAGATTTTCCCTCAGCCCGGCTGGGTGGAGCACGACCCCATGGACATTCTGGGCAGCCAGCTGCGCGCCATGCGCGAGGTGTTTGAAGCAAGCGGCCTCTCGCCGACCGACATCGCGGGCATCGGCGTGACCAATCAGCGCGAAACCACCGTGCTCTGGGAGCGCGCCAGCGGCAAACCGGTGTGCAACGCCATCGTGTGGCAGTGCCGCCGCACGGCGCCGCTGTGTGACCGGCTCAAAGCAGAGGGGCTTGAGCAGACGGTGCGCGAGCGCACCGGGCTTGTCATCGACGCATATTTTTCGGCGACCAAGCTTGCGTGGATGCTGGACGAAATCCCCGGCGCGCGCGTACGGGCCGAACGCGGCGAGCTGCTGTTCGGCACGGTGGACAGTTGGCTCATCTGGAACCTGACGGGCGGCAAAGCGCATGTGACCGATTATTCCAACGCGTCGCGCACCATGTTGTTTGACATCAACAAGCTGTGCTGGGACGACGAGCTATGCGCCTGTTTGCGCATCCCACGCGCCGTGCTGCCCCAGCCCGTGCCGTCCAGTATGATTTACGGCAGAGTGGCACAGGGCATACGCGGGCTTGAGTGGCTGAGCGGCGTACCCATCAGCGGCGCGGCAGGCGACCAGGCGGCGGCGCTTTTCGGGCAGGCGTGCTTTGCACCCGGCATGGCGAAAAACACCTATGGCACCGGTTGCTTCACGCTGATGAACACGGGAAATGCGAGCGTGCGCTCGACGCACGGGCTGCTGACCAGCGTGGCGTGGTCGCTTAATGGACAGGCGACCTACGCGCTTGAGGGCAGCGCGTTCAACGCGGGCTCGGCCATTCAGTGGCTGCGCGACGAGCTGGGCATCATCCGTTCGGCGCATGAGTGCGACCTGCTCGCCGAATCGCTGACGAACAATGGCGGCGTCTGCTTTGTGCCCGCCTTCACCGGCCTCGGCGCGCCTTATTGGGATATGTACGCGCGCGGCAGCTTCTTCGGGCTGACGCGCGGCAGCGGCAAGGCGCACATGGCGCGCGCCGTACTTGAAAGCATCGCGCATCAAGTGGCCGACCTCGTCGAAACCATGGCGCTCGATGCGGCGCTTCCGCTGCATGTGCTGCGCGTCGATGGCGGCGCGTGTGTCAGCGATTTTCTCATGCAGTTTCAGGCCGACCTGCTCGGCCTTTCAGTCGATCGACCGGAAACGGTGGAAACCACAGCGCTTGGCGCGGCGTTCCTTGCCGGTCTTTCCACCGGCGTATGGAGCGGCACGGAAGAGCTTGCGCGCCTGCGCGCGCAGCAGCGGCTGTTTACGCCCGCCCGGGACGAAACGGAGCGGCTCATGCACCGCGCGCGGTGGAAGCGCGCCGTCGCGCTGGCGCGCGCGTGGGGCGCAGGGGAAGCCACGCATGGTTGAGGTCGTCGCCGCTCTCATTTGGGATGAAAGCCGCTTTCTCATCTGCCGCCGCCCCGCGGGCAAAGCGCGCGGGGGGCTTTATGAGTTTGCGGGCGGCAAAGTCGAGCCGGGCGAAACGCCCGCACAGGCGCTTGTGCGCGAATGCTGCGAGGAGCTTGCGATTACGCTCGCTGTCGGCGATGTGTTCATGGAGGTAACGCACGATTACCCCGATCTCACCGTACATCTCACACTGTATCACGCCTCCATCGCGGAGGGTACGCCGCAGGCTCTCGAGCACAGCGACCTGCGGTGGATCACGCCGGAAGAAATTCCGCTGTATGACTTTTGCCCCGCGGACGAGGCGATTTTGCGCCGCCTGCGCACCGCAAGCGGGCTTTGACGCAAAACGCGCCGCTGCATCGTTTTCACATTATATAATAGAGGTATTATGCTATGAACCAGTCCGTGCCAAAGCTCTGGAACCGCAACTTCACCATCCTCACGCTCGGCTCGGTCGTTTCCATGATGGGAAACACCATCGCAGGCTTTGCCATCAGCCTGCTTGTGCTTGAATATACCGAGTCGACCATGCTTTACACGCTCTACATTGTATGCTACAATCTGCCGAAGCTGGTGATGCCCGTGCTTGCCGGGCCGTATCTCGACGCATTTTCACGACGCAAAGCGATCTATGTGCTTGACTATATTTCGTCCGGCATCTATCTGGGGGTCTTTCTGCTGCTCAGTGCGGGCTTGTTCAGCTACGTGCCCTTCCTCTTCATCTGCATTCTGATCGGCGCGATCGACAGCGTTTACCTCGTCGCGTATGACAGCCTTTACCCCACACTGGTCGACCCCTCTCACTTCCGCAAGGCCTATTCCATCTCCAGCGTGCTCGGTACGCTGTCTACCATGGTTGCGCCGGTCGTCGTGTTTTTCTATGATAAAATCGGCAGCGCGGCGCCTCTTTTCGCCTGCAACGCCGTCCTGTTTTTCCTCGCGGCGACAATGGAAACGCAAATCAAGGCCAACGAAACCCATCTGCGCCCAGCCGAGCGCACCCGCTTCAGCCTGACGCAATACAAAGCCGATTTTCAGGATGGACTGAGCTACATTCGCTCGCAGCCGGGGCTGATGGTTATTACCATGTACTTTTTCCTCAACAGCCTGTCAAACGGGCCGGAAAATCTAGTTCTTCCCTACTTTAAGTCGCCTGCCGGCTTGATGGCGACGGGCGGGCTGGGCGTTAAGGCCTATGTTTTCGTGCAAGGGGGCGCGATGCTCGGCCGCTTCATCGGCGGCAGCATGCATTACCGCTTTAAGCTGCCTGCCGAAAAGAAATTCTCCATCGCGCTGTTTGTTTACATTGCCATTACCTTTATCCACTGCACCTATCTGCTGCTGCCCAGCGTTGCGATGATGTGTGTCTTTATGTTCTTCCTCGGCCTGCTCGGCGTAACATCTTATAACATCCGTATTTCGAGCACCCAATCCTATGTGCCCAACAGTCACCGCGCGCGCTTTAACGGCACGTTCCAAATGCTTGTCAACCTCGGCGCCATCGGCGGGCAGCTGATCGCCGGCGCGCTGGGCGAGTTTATCCCCATCAAGCCGCTGTTCATTGCCATGGGCTCGCTCAACCTTGTGGGTATCTTCTTCACAATGGTGCGCAAGGGCAAATACGTCAAGCCGATCTATAACATGGACGTGTAACTCCATCCTAATATCAAAAAACCGCCCTGACGGGCGGTGTTCATAAGACAGTTAACAGGCACAGCGATAGGTTTTGCTGTGCCTGTTCTTGTATTGTTTGTTTACATGTGATAGCATATAAACAAACCAATAACTCAGAATTTTACAGGAGTACTCATTATGAATAACTGTGAATTTATCGGAAAATGGCTTTCCGTTTTTGGAAAGGGCGTTGATAAAAAACTGATTGAAGACCATGTAACTTCAGATGGTAACCACTTATGGCATCTGTTTACTTGGGGCAATGTTACTTGTCTCAAAGGGGATAACGCGAGAAGCGCATTTGATGATTTGCAATATGCGGAAGCAGTCAGATTTTATGATGGATATTCAAACCATATTGAAGGTGTCTCTGCCGTAGAAAAAATTTCCTCAAAAAAAGTTGATAAAGATAAAAAAAGTGATGTGTATATTGTTGCAAAGGATTTTTCATGGACTTATGTTCGCACTCACGAATTTGATTTGGGACCTTATCTGTGTATAGTAAAATGACAACTTCCAATTTGTCGAATAGGTTCAAGGGCGCACTTCTATACACATTTCGGTGTATCGTGCAGGGTGCGGGTTTGTACCGCACCAAAGCCTCCCCTGTGTAAGGGGAGGTGTCCCGCTGGGACGGAGGGGTTGTCAATCCCTCCGTCAGCTTCGCTGACAGCTTGCTGCGGCAAGACCGGTCGCTGCTCTGACAGTCCACCGGACTGTCATTCACTACCGCGACTGCGCTTCGCTTACCCTTTACACAAGGGAGTCTTTGCAAAAACGATACACATTACAAAAATCCGACCTATGATCGTAACCATAGGTCGGATTAACTGTCTTATGAAGTCCTGCCAAAGAGGCGGTTTTTGCGTTTTACCTGACGCTTGCGAAGTAGGCGTCGATGCCGTCGGCAATCGCCTCGGCAAGCTTCTGCTGATACGCGTCGTCGCTCAGGAGGGCGCGCTCCTCGGTAGAGGAGAGAAAGCCCGTTTCGACCAGACAGGACGCCATGAGCGACAGGCGCGTCACGGCGAGCGTCGTATCGGGGCAGATACCGCGGTCGTTGGCATCCGTGGCATCGATGAGCGCATCCTGGATATTCTGCGCCAGCCGCTTGCTGTATCGGTTGGTTTCCTCGTTATACCACGTTTCGATGCCCGACGTCGTATCGTTATTCTCCACGGCATTTTGGTGAACGCTGACAAACACATCGCAGCTGCGCTCATTGGCAAGCGCGGGGCGGTCGCCGAGCGAAATCTCCGTGTTGTCCTCCCGCGTCATGTCAACCGTATAACCGCGCGTTTTGAGAATGTCGCGCAGCTTGAGGGAAATTGCAAGATTGATGTCGCGCTCGAGCACATCGCCATAAACGCAGCCGGGATTGCTGTCTCCGCCGTGACCGGGGTCGATCATCACACGGTCGACGCCGTCGTCATAAAACGGCTCGCCCTGCCCGCCGGCTGAACGCGGCCAAAACACGATCGCAGCAGCCACCGCAAGCGCGAGCGCAAGCAGCACGCCCCCAACCCAAATTTTCTTTGATTTACACGCCGCGTGCTTCGGCTCTTCCTTCATTCTTGTTCTCCTTTGCGCCGTAATAGTTTTATTCTACTACACCGCGCCGGAAAAGTCATCTTAAAATATTCTGTCGCTTTTTGCGCTTTAATACGCCCTGCGGTAATAGAGCTTAAACGCGAGCTTAACGAATACTGCAAACATCGTGGCGGCCAACATAACGAAAAACGCCGTATCGTTGACATAGCCTGCCGCAATAGTGCCCAGCGCAAGCCCACCGATGATAAGATTGACCGCCGCTCCGCCGATTTTGGCGGCGATAAACAGATTACGCTCGTCGTGCTCCTCAATATAAAGCTTTTTCAGCTTATCTTCGCTTCGAAGCGCGCCGATGTATTTGCCCATAAAGTACAGCATGACGCACTGAACGCCGATGCATCCGCCAAAATTGAATCCGGAGATAAACTCGCTGATGTGGCTGTTGCTCCCGCTTGTCATGCGGAACACCCCAAGCACCAAAAACGTCAGAATCGCCGCACTGTAAAGCGCCGAAAGCGCCAGCCGCGTCTGCAGCTTCTTTTTATAGTTCTCCATTTAAATCCCCTCCACCTCTGAAAAATCGAAAATTTCCTCTATGCTCTTGCCGAAATAGCGCGCAATTTTATAGGCAAGCACAAGAGACGCCGTATACTTGCCGCACTCAAGTGATGTGATGGTCTGCCGCGTTACTCCCACGGCCAGCGCAAGCTCCTCTTGCGAGATTTTGCCCGCCTTGCGCAGCTCCGCGATTTTCGTCTTCAAAGTTTCACCTCCGTTTGCAATGTTTGCTTTGCATTTTTAGTATAGCTCGCTTTGCACCATTTGTCAAGTATACTTTGCAAAAAAACAGCGGGGATCTTTCGATCCCCGCTTTGGCTTATCTAATGGATTCGATTACAGCGCCATCCAGCCCTCGTCGGAAGGGTTTTGGCGGAACGCGCGCAGCTTCTGCATATCGCTCGGCTCGATGTAACCCGTTTCGGCGGCGACCTCGACAAGCGCGTCATAGTTAGACAGCGAGCGGTTCTCCACATGTGCTTCCGTAAGGCGCGCGATGCCCTTCTGCAGGCCGTAGGTGAAAATCGACGCGATGCCCAGCACCTCTGCGCCCGCCTCGCGCAGCACCTCGACGACCTCGATGACCGAGCCGCCCGTCGAAATCAGATCCTCAACGACGACGACGCGCTGCCCCGGCTCGACGCGCCCTTCAATCTGGTTGCCGCGCCCGTGATCCTTCGCGCTGCCGCGCACATAAGCCATCGGCAGGTTGAGAATTTCCGCGACGAGCGCCGCGTGGGCGATGCCTGCCGTCGACGTGCCGACGACGACCTCGCAAGAGGGATAATGGCTGCGGATGATGTCGGCCAGTCCGTTTTCGACGGTGCGGCGCGCCTCGGGACAGGAGAGCAGCAGGCGGTTATCGCAGTAAATCGGGCTGCGGATGCCGCTTGCCCACGTAAACGGCGCGTTGGGGCGCAAAAAAACCGCTTTATTATCGAGCAGCAGCTTGGCAATTTTCTTTTCCATATCACACACTCCTTCAGTTGCAAAAATCGGCGCACACGCGCGCGTAAGCGACGGCGGGGTCGCTTGCCTGCGTGATCGGTCTGCCGACGACGATGAAGTCCGACCCCATCTCACGCGCGCGCTGCGGCGTGGTGATGCGCGACTGGTCGCCCGCGTCGCCGTCCGGATAGCGGATGCCGGGCGTCACGGTGTAAAAGCCTGTGCCGCAGGCGCGCTTGACCAGCTCGACCTCGAGCGGCGAGCAGACGACGCCGCTCAGCCCCGCCTCCTGCGCGTTGCGCGCATAATGCGCGACGGTGTCCTCTATCGACGCCGCGATGAGCAGCTCGCGCTGCATACGCTGCTCGCTCGTGCTCGTCAGCTGGGTGACGGCGATGA
>MEFT01000051.1:0-5023 GCA_001725215.1 Clostridium sp. SCN 57-10 | reverse complement strand
CATCATATCGACGGTGCCTGCGGCGTGCACATTCGTCATGTCAACGCCGAGCCGCGCCAGGTTACGCATCGCCTTGTTCACCGTATTGGGGATGTCGTGCAGCTTGAGGTCGAGGAAAATTTGATGTCCGCGCGCGCGGATTTCGCGCACGATGTCGGGGCCTTCGCCGTAAAACAGCTCCATGCCGATTTTGACAAACGGCTTCCGCTCCGTAAAGCGCGCGAGAAACGCCATGGTTTCTTCGCGGTTTTGAAAATCGCAGGCGATGATCACTTCTCTGTTCACAGTGTTTGCGTCCTCCCTATGATGTCTTTGACGGTGCCGATGCCGTATTCGTCCATTTTCTGCGTCAACTCGACCAGAATGCGCGAGCACGCCCACGGGTCGACGAGGTTCTGCGCGCCGACCTGCACGGCGCACGCGCCGGCCGACAGCATTTCAATCACATCGTCGGCGCACGCCACGCCGCCGATGCCGATGACGGGGATCGAAACCGCGCCCGCCACCTGATAGACCATGCGCAGCGCCACCGGCTTGACGGCGGGGCCGGAGAAGCCGGCCGTTTTGGTGCTGACGATAGCGCGCCCCGTGCGCGCGTCGATCACCATGCCGAGCATCGTGTTAATGAGGCTTAGGCCGTCCGCACCCGCGCTTTCACACGCCTTGGCGATCGACACGATGTCGGTCACATTGGGCGACAGCTTCATGATGACCGGCTTGCGCACCGCGCGGCGCACCGCCGCCGTTACCTCGGCGGCAGACTCTGGGCAGGTGCCAAACGCCATGCCGCCATGCTTGACGTTGGGGCAAGAAATGTTGATTTCAAGCAGCTGCACGCCGTCGCAAAGCCGGAGATGTTCGCCATGGCGATGCCGCCGTAAACGGCGCGCAGCTTGGGAATTTCTTCGGCGATGACGCGGTCGACACCCGGGTTTTGCAGTCCGATGGCGTTGAGCATGCCTTCGCGGCATTCGGCGATGCGCGGCGTGGGGTTGCCGAAGCGCGCCTCAAGCGTCGTGCCTTTTAGAGCGATCGCGCCCAGCGCGTTGAGGTCGTAATAGCGCGCCATTTCATAGCCGAAGCCGAACGTGCCGCTCGCGGGGATGACGGGGCTGGGCAGCGTATAGCCGCACAGCGTCGTTTCCAGCCTATTCACCGAACGTCACCTCCCCGCTTCTAAATACCGGACCATCGACGCATACGCGCTTGTCGCCGACGAGCGTATGGCACGAGCAGCCCATGCACGCGCCGAAACCGCAGCCCATGCGTTCTTCAAACGAGAGCTGCCCCTCGCCACCGAGGGCGTGTACCCCGCGCAGCATCGGCTGGGGGCCGCACGCGCAGTAATGGTCATACTTCATGGCGCGCAGCGCGTTGCACACGTTGCCGCGTAGACCGCGCGAGCCGTCGTCGGTCGTCACGGTCACGGCGCAGCCGAGGTCTTCAAACTCGTTTTCGTAAAACACTTCGCCCGCGTTTCGGAAGCCGAGCACGACGGAAAATTGCTCGCCCCTTTCAAACAGCCGCTTGGCAAGCCCGTACATAGGCGGCACGCCGACGCCGCCACCGATGAGAACGGTGTGCTTGCCCGCGCAGGCGCTTACGTCAAACCCGTTGCCGAGCGGGCACAGAAGGTCGAGCCGCTCGCCGCGGCGCATCGTGCTCATCTGGCGCGTTCCGCCGCCGACGACTTTATAAATCAGCGTCAGGGTGTCGTCCGTCCAGTCGCACACGCTGAGCGGGCGGCGCAGATACCGCCCCGTCAGCTGCACGTTGACGAATTGGCCGGGCCGCGTGATGCCGCTTGCGTCACCGGCAAGCAGCATTCGGTAAACGTCGCGCGTCAGCCGTTCGTTTTTCTCAATGGTAAACTTCGTTCCCATGGCGCGCCTCAGCTGTCGATCGTCGACACGCCGACTGTGATTTCCTCGAGCACGTCGAGCAGCACGGCGACCGTATCGAGCGAGGTGAACATCGTCACATTGTTTTCCACAGCATAGCGGCGGATGAGGAAGCCGTCTTTCGTATGATCTTCGCTGCCGGGCGACAGCGTGTTGACCACATAGGCGACGTGCCCCTGCCGCAGCGAGTCTAAAATCTCCTCGCTGCCCTCGCTCAGCTTTTTGCGGGCGCGCGTTTTGATGCCGTTCTTTTTGAGGAAGTCGGCGGTGCCCGCCGTCGCCTCGATGTTGAAGCCGAGCTCGTAGAAGCGGCGGACGAGCGGCAGCGCGCGCTGCTTGTCCTCGTCGGCGATGGTGACGAACACCGTGCCGTAGTTGTCGACGCGTAGGCCGGACGCCTTCAGCGCCTTGTAAAGCGCGCGCGTCAGCGAGTCGTCATAGCCGATGGCCTCACCGGTCGACTTCATTTCGGGCGAAAGATACGCGTCCGCCCCGCGCAGCTTGGAGAAGGAGAACACGGGAGCCTTGACGAACCAGCGGTTTTTGCGCGGCGCGACGCCCGTGCCGTAGCCCTGCCGCGCGATTGTCTGCCCCAGCGCAATTTTGGTCGCGATGTTCGCAAGATTGATGCCCGTCGCCTTGGAGAGGAAGGGCACCGTGCGGCTTGAGCGCGGGTTGACCTCGATGACATAAACCTTCTCATTCTCGTCGACGATGAACTGGATGTTGAACGGCCCGCGGATGCCGATACCCAGACCGAGGCGCACGGTATAGTCGACAATCGTGTCGCGCACGCGCTCGCTCACCGAGAACGTTGGGTAGACACTGATCGAGTCGCCCGAGTGCACGCCGGTATGCTCGACGTGCTCCATAATGCCGGGGATATAGACGTCTGTGCCGTCGCACACGGCGTCAACCTCCAGCTCCTTGCCCATGATATAGCGGTCGACGAGCACGGGCGCGTCTTCGCTGACGAGCACTGCCCCGCGCAGATAGCGGCGCAGACCCTCGTCGTCGCGCACGATTTGCATCGCGCGTCCGCCGAGCACATAGGAGGGGCGCACGAGCACGGGGTAGCCAATGCGGTTTGCCACGCGGATACCCGTTTCGATGTCGGTCACAGCCTGTCCGTCGGGCTGCGGAATGCCGAGCTGCTCCATCAGCTTTTCAAACAGATCGCGGTTTTCCGCCCGCTCGATGGCCGCAACATCGGTGCCGATGATGGGCACGTCAAGCGCCTTGAGCCGCGCGGCAAGGTTGATCGCCGTCTGCCCGCCGAGCGACACGATGACGCCGTACGGCTTTTCAAGCGTGATGACGTTCATCACATCCTCGACGCACAGCGGCTCGAAGTAAAGCTTGTCGGACACGGTATAGTCGGTCGAAACCGTTTCAGGGTTCGAGTTGATGATAATCGCCTCATACCCCGCCTCGCGAATCGCCCAGATGGCGTGCACGGTGGAATAGTCGAATTCGACGCCCTGCCCAATGCGGATGGGGCCCGCGCCGAGCACGATGATCTTTTTCCGATCGCTGACGATCGACTCGTTTTCCTCCTCGTAGGTCGAGTAGAAATAGGGCACGTAGGACGCAAACTCGCTGGCGCAGGTGTCGATCATTTTATAGACGGGCATAATGCCGTGCTCGCGCCGCGTGCGGAAGAGCGACAGCTCGTCCGTATTCCAAAGCTTGGCGATATACGCGTCGGAAAAGCCCATGCGTTTGGCGGCGCGCAGTATGGACAGATCGTGCGGGTGCGATGCGACGCGCGCCTCAAACGCGACGATACTGCTCATCTTTTCCACAAAAAACAGGTCGATTTTCGTTTTGTCACAAATAACGATGGGGTCGACGTCCCGGCGCAGCAGCTCCGCGATGGCGTAAAGCCGCTCGTCGGTCGGCTGCACGATAACGGAGAGCAGCTCCTCCTCGCCCCAGTCGTCAAACTTGCGCAGCCAAATGTGGCACACGCCGTATTCAAGGCTGCGCACCGCCTTCAGAAGGCTTTCCTCCATCGTGCGCCCCACAGCCATGACCTCGCCGGTCGCCTTCATCTGGGTGGAGAGCAGTTTGGAGGCCGTGTCAAACTTGTCAAACGGGAAACGGGCGATTTTGGTCACCACATAGTCAAGCGCCGGCTCGAAGCTTGCGGGCGTATTCGCGATGCGGATTTCGTCAAGCGTCAGGCCGACGGCGATGAGCGCCGAGACGCGCGCGATGGGATAGCCGCTCGCCTTGGACGCAAGCGCCGACGAGCGCGACACGCGCGGATTGACCTCGATCACATAATACTGGAACGACGCGGGGTCGAGTGCAAACTGCACGTTGCAGCCGCCCTCGATGTTCAGCGCGCGGATGAGGCGCAGCGCCGCGTCGCGCAGCATGTGATATTCCTTGTTGGTCAGCGTCTGCGAGGGGCAGACGACGATGGAGTCGCCCGTGTGAATGCCCACGGGGTCGAGGTTTTCCATGTTGCAGATGGCGATGGCTGTGTCGTTTTTGTCGCGGATGACCTCGTATTCAATCTCTTTAAAGCCTTTGATGGACTTTTCGACCAGCACCTGCCGCACGGGCGAAAGGCGCAGCGCGCCCTTGGCCAGCTCGTAAAGCTCCTCGTCATTGTCGGCAAAGCCGCCGCCCGTGCCGCCCAGCGTAAACGCGGGGCGCAGTACGACGGGGTAGCCGATACGGCGCGCCATTTCAAGCGTCTCCTCCTCGGTGTGCGCGACAGCCGATTGCAGGCACGGCTCGCCGATGCTTTCGCACAGCACCTTGAACAGCTCGCGGTCTTCCGCCTGGCGGATCGACTCAAACCCGGTGCCCAGAATTTCACACTGGCATTCGCGCAGCACGCCCTTTTGCGCCAGCTGCATCGCAAGGTTCAGTCCGGTCTGGCCGCCCAGCGTGGGGAGGACGGCGTCGGGCCGCTCGACGACCTCGAGGAGGTCTACGGCCACCTGCTCGTCGCCGGCAATGCCTGGATCGAGCTGGTCGTCGTCGACGGGGTCCCGCGCGAACTCTACGCCCTGCGTCCCGACCGCATGAAGGTGCGGGTCGGCGCCGACGGCTGGCCGAGGGTGCTGCAGGCCATCATCCTGGAACGGCTGGGCGGCCCTATCGCA
>MEFT01000050.1:8497-13168 GCA_001725215.1 Clostridium sp. SCN 57-10 | reverse complement strand
CGCTTACCGAAGCGGAACGTGAGCTCGATGCGCTTACTTCCTCCGTGCCGACCGACCTTCGCCTCCCCCGACTTGCAGCCACACTGTCGTCCGGCTTCTCCCACCTTGGCCTCACATACTCCGCAGCCACGGGTAACACAAAGCGGAGAGACCAAAACTCCAGGGGCAGCGTCGGAAGTGAAGATGACGGAACAGCAGCTGAGTGAAGGCTTCACGCGCTGTTTACCGCAGGATACACCGCTGCGTGAGATTACGGTGGCCATCTCTGCGGATGGGCGGCTTACCTTGACGGCCGTGCTCGGCGTATCGGAAATGCAAAAGTTCGCTGAAGCAAACGGCGTCAAGCTCGGTATGGCGGAAAAAGCACTGATCAAGCTCCTGCCCAAAACTTTTTCGATCAAGATCGTGTTCCGCGCCGAAACGGCCGATGACGGAGGACTGCTGTCCTGCGTTCCTGAAAGCCTGACGCTGCACGATAAAGAAATCGATCTAACCAAATTGCCCGCTGGCCTGTTCCAACGCGTGACAGACTCTGTGAATCAGGTTTTAACGGACAGCGGTTTGTTTTTTACGCGCATTGTGTTTGAAGATGGTGCGATCATTCTGGCGCATGATTGAAAAAAGCCTGCCGAGAGGCAGGCTTTTTTATGTCATAGAGCGTTTTCAGCGCCTCGGCGTGATTGAAAAAAACGAAGAAGTATGGTATGATACATAGATATATTGTGTACTTTCGGAGGAATCTATGAATAAAGCCACAAGAATGCTTTCGGCGGACGAGCTTGCCCGGCAGCATGACTTTTCAGAGCAGGTCAAGCTTTTGTGGGCGGGAAGGCTCAACCGCCAGCCGCGCGCATGCGTCGCGACCTATGGCTGTCAGCAGAACGAAGCGGACAGCGAGCTGATTCGCGGTATGCTGGTCGATATGGGCTGCACGCTGACCGAGGACGAAAACGAGGCAGACCTTGTGCTGCTCAATACCTGTGCCATCCGCGAGCACGCGGAAATGCGCGTGTTCGGCAACGTGGGCGCGCTGTCGCACGCAAAGAAGCGCAACCCCGACATGATCATCGCGGTTTGCGGCTGCATGGCGCAGCAGCAGAGCGTAGTCGATAAGCTTAAGAAAAGCTACCCTTACGTCAGCCTAGTGTTCGGTACGCACGCGCTTTATCGCATGCCGGAGCTGCTTTTCGCCGTGCTGCGCGGCGAGAAGCGCGTGTATGACATCGAGGGCGATGAGGCGGGCGTCATTTTAGAAGGCCTTGCGCCGGTTCGCAAAGAGGGCGTGAAGGCATGGCTGTCCATCATGTACGGCTGCAATAATTTCTGTTCTTACTGCATTGTGCCCCATGTGCGCGGGCGCGAGCGCAGCCGCACGCCGGAGGCGGTAGTTGCGGAGTTTGAGCGGCTCGTCGCACAGGGATATAAGGATATCACGCTGCTCGGGCAAAATGTGAATTCCTACGGCAACGACCTTGACGGCGCGTGCGATTTTGCAGAGCTGCTTGAGCGCGTCAACGCCATTCCGGGAGATTTTCGCATTCGCTTTATGTCTAGCCATCCGAAAGACTGCACCAAGCGCCTGCTTGATACCATGGCGCGCTGTGAAAAGGTCTGCAAGGCGATTCATCTGCCCGTGCAGTCGGGCAGCGACCGCGTGCTGCAGGCGATGAACCGCCGATATACGGCGGCGCAGTATCTTGAACTCGTTTCGTATGCGCGCGCCGTTATGCCTGATGTCGCGTTTACAAGCGACATCATCGTCGGCTTCCCCGGGGAGACGGAAGAAGACTTCGTGCAGACGCTGGCGCTCATCGAACAGGTGCGTTTTTTATCGCTCTTTACGTTTATTTACTCTCCCCGCGGCGGCACGGCGGCGGCTGAGCTGCCAGACCCCATACCGGAGGAAGAAAAGAAGCGCTGGTTTGACCGCCTTCTCGCGGCGCAAAACCGTATTTCGCGCGAAGAAAACGAGGGCATGTTGGGGAAAACGGTGCATGTGCTGGTCGACGGTGTGTCGGACGACGCACAGTACCCGCTTACCTCCCGTACAGACGGCTTCCGCCTCGTGCTGGTTGAAGGGGATGAAGCGATGATCGGCCAATATGCCGACGCGGAGATCACAAAAGCGTCCACCTGGGCGTTGTTTGGGAAGGTGAAGTAATTGGCTGTCGATATGACCCGGCTCACGCCGATGATGCAGCAATACTGCGAGGTTAAGCGCCAGCATCAAGACTGCATTCTGTTCTACCGTCTCGGCGATTTTTATGAAATGTTCTTTGACGACGCGCAGCTTGCGTCGCGGGAGCTTGAGCTGACGCTGACGGGGCGCGACTGCGGTCAGGAAGAGCGCGCGCCCATGTGCGGCGTGCCCTATCACAGCGCGGAGGGCTATATCGCACGGCTCATTGCCCGTGGGTATAAGGTTGCCATTTGCGAGCAGGTGGAAGATCCTGCCCTTGCGAAGGGGCTGGTTCGCCGTGAGGTCATACGAACGGTGACGCCCGGCACGGTGATGGAAGCATCGATGCTTGAGGAGGGGCGCAACAATTATATCTGCGCTGTTTTTGTTGACTCGCGCGGCGCAGGGCTGTGCTTTTGCGACATTTCGACCGGCGAGGTAAGCGCGGCGCAGCTGCCAGGGGGAGATACGCGTGCCGTTGTGAACGAGCTTGCGCGATTTGACCCCCGCGAGGCCGTTTTGTCCGACGCCGCGTATTCCGACGCCGAAATCGCGGACTATTTCCGCGCTAAGCCGTCTTGCCATGTCGAGCACGGCGGAGAGTGGCGCTTTATGTATGAAGCGGCGTGCAAGACGGTGCGCAAGCAGTTTACGCTCGATGCGCCGAGCGACGAGGAGCTTGCCGCGTCGCCGCACATGGCGTCGGCGGTCGGAGGTCTGTTTTCCTATCTGCATGAAACGCAAAAAAACGATCTATCGCATCTGAACCGACTGGAGCGGTATACGAGCGAGCAGTTTATGACGCTCGACCAAAACGCGCGCCGCAATCTGGAGCTGACGTCTTCCCTGCAAAGCGGCACCAAGAAAGGCTCGCTTTTGTGGGTGCTCGACCGCACCAAAACGCCGATGGGCGCGCGTCTTATCCGTCAGTGGATCGAAAAGCCGCTGCTCAGCGTGGCGCGTATTCTTGAGCGGCAGAGCGCCGTCGCCGCCATGGTGGACGATCCCCTGTCTCGCGACGGATTGCAGCAGGAGCTGAGCGGCATTCTCGACATCGAGCGTATCATCGGCCGCATTGTGTTCGGCTCTGCCAACTGCCGCGACCTGCGCGCGCTCCATCAGGTTTGTCTGCGCCTGCCTGTGCTCAAGCGGCGGCTTGCAGGCTTTCCGTCGCGCTATCTTGGCGATCTGGCACGGCAGATGGACGAGCTTTCCGACCTTGCGGAGCTGATTGACGCCGCCATCGCGGAAGAGCCGCCTTTTTCGGTGCGCGAAGGCGGCATGATTCGAGACGGTTTCAGCCCCGAGGTAGACGAGCTGCGTGCGCTGCTCGGCGGCGGCACGGCGACCGTTGCCGAAATTGAGCGCAGTGAACGTGAGCGTACGGGTATTAAGACACTTAAGGTGGGCTACAACAAGGTGTTCGGGTATTACATTGAAATCAGCAAGGCTTACATGGCGCAGGCGCCCGAGCATTATATCCGCAAGCAGACGCTTGCAAACTGCGAGCGTTATATCACACCCGAGCTGAAAAAGCTGGAGGGTGAAATTCTATCGGCAAGTGACCGCGTTGTCGCGCTGGAGTATGAGCTGTTTACCAAAATCCGCACGAGCATCGCGGAGCAGGCGAGCCGCGTGCAGCGCAGCTCGCAGGCCGTCGCCGCAGCAGACGTTCTCTGCTCGCTCGCCGAGGCCGCCGCGAAAAACGGCTATGTTCGGCCGGAGATTGACGGAGAAGACCGCATCTCCATCCGCGACGGGCGGCACCCGGTGGTTGAGCATATGCTGCGCGGCGACGCGCTGTTCGTGCCGAACGACGCGGAGCTTGACTGTGGTGAAAACCGCGTACATATCATCACTGGCCCAAATATGGCGGGTAAGTCGACCTATATGCGGCAGGTGGCGCTCATTGTTGTAATGGCGCAATGTGGCAGCTTTGTGCCTGCGGGGAGCGCACGCATCGGCGTTTGCGACCGTGTGTTTACGCGCGTCGGCGCGTCGGACGATCTTTCAACCGGGCGCTCGACCTTTATGGTTGAGACGACCGAGGTGGCCGACATTTTGCGCGATGCGACAAAGCGGAGTCTGCTCATTCTCGATGAAATCGGGCGCGGTACCTCGACGTTTGATGGCATGGCAATTGCGCGCGCCGTGCTCGAATACATTGCAAACAGAAAATCACTGGGCGCGAAAACGCTGTTTGCCACGCATTATCACGAGCTCTGCGAGCTGGAGGGCATCGTCGAGGGTGTGAAAAACTATAACATCGTTGTGAAAAAACGCGGCGACGACATTGTGTTTATTAAAAAAGTAGTGCGCGGCGGCACGAATGACAGCTACGGCATCGAGGTATCGAAGCTCGCGGGGCTGCCGGAGGCTGTCATTCGCCGTGCAAAGGAAATTCTGAAGCAGATCGAGCACCGCCCCCCGTCTGCGCCGACGGCCGAACCCGAGGAGGAGCCGCCGCCGGGCGTGCACCTGTCGGGCCGGCA
>MEFT01000050.1:0-8484 GCA_001725215.1 Clostridium sp. SCN 57-10 | reverse complement strand
GAGCGCCTGAAGCTGACTTCACCCGATACGCTGACGCCGATTGAGGCGCTTACGCTGCTTTATGAGCTGTGCAGCCGTGCAAAGGAGTGTTGACCGTGGCAAAAATCTGGCAGCTTCCGCCGCAGATTTACAATTTAATCGCCGCCGGTGAGGTGGTAGAGCGGCCCGGCTCGGTCGTCAAGGAGCTGCTTGAAAACTCCATCGACGCAGGCGCGACGCGCATCACCGTGGAAATGCGCAACGGAGGCATTACCTATCTGCGCGTCACTGACAACGGATGCGGCATCGAGCGGGACGACGTGCGCACCGCGTTTTTGCGCCATGCGACAAGCAAAATTCGGTCGGCGGGCGACCTTGCCGCCATTGGAACGTTCGGCTTTCGCGGAGAGGCGCTTGCCGCCGTTGCGTCGGTTTCAAAAATCGATCTGTTCACGCGAACGAGCGAGGCGGCTGAGGGCACGCAGATCACCATAGAGGGCGGCGAAGAAACGGCTTTTACCGAAACCGGCTGCCCTGTAGGGACGACGGTCATCATGCGCGAGCTGTTTTACAATGTGCCCGCGCGCATGAAGTATCTCAAAAAAGACACCGCGGAAGCCGCGTTCGTCGAAACGTCCGTCATCCATACGGCGCTGGCACGGCCCGACGTCGCCATCACGCTCATTCGGGACGGACGAGAGCTGTTTGCAGCGCCGGGGGACGGCAAGCTTTCTTCGGCCATCCATGCCGTCTACGGCAGGGAAATCATACAGTCGCTCCTCTCGACGGTAGGCGCTTTTGGTGAGATTTCGGTGAAAGGTTATATCTCGCCGCCTTCCGTGACGCGCGGAACGCGCAGCATGCAGGCGTTTTTCGTCAACGGGCGCTATATCCGTTCCCGTCTGTTGACGGCGGCGCTCGACGAGGCGTATAAGGGCAAGCTGATGGCGGGGCGTGCGGCCGTCTGCATTGTGCATCTGATCGTCAACCCCGCGTCGGTCGACATCAACGTACATCCCGCCAAGCTGGAGGCGCGCTTTTTTCGCGAGCGCGATGTGTTTTCCGCACTTTGCGGCACTGTTACAGCGGCGCTTGACTCGCTTGCCGTCGGCGAGCAGCACGAGGCTGTGCCCGCGCGGCGCGTACCCCCTCCACCGCGTGAGGATACGGTGAAACCGAATCAGCAGGCCATGCAGTTGGCCTATCAGACGACGCCGTTCCTCTATCCTGAGTCGCAGAAATCGTCGTTTGCCGAAGTTGCCGCAAGCGCGCCAGCCTATACGCGCGATGCATCGCTTAACGCACCAGCTCATAGCGGAATACAAGGTTATAAGGCGAATGTAAAGCCAATCAGCTTTCCGTATCAAACGGCGGAGCGCCCACTTCAATCTTCGCCCGAACCGCAGCCTGCGGCGCAGTGTGCGCCTGTTCCGCTGCCGCCCGAGCAGACCGAGCCGTCCGCTGCCGCGCAAAGCGTAGTGGCTGAACACGACGCGGTTCGCCTCGTCGGCGAGGTGTTTGCGACCTACATCATCGCGGAGAATTGCGAGGGTATGTGGCTGATCGACAAGCACGCGGCACACGAAAAAATCATGTTCAACACCTTACTGGCGCGCGGTGAGCAGGGAGAAGGGCAGCTTTTGGTCGAACCGCTCTCGCTCGTGCTGTCCCGCCCCGAAAAAGCAGCCTGCCTTGCCTACGCAGATGATTTGCGCCGCGTCGGCTTTGAGGTGGAGGACTTCGGCAGCGAGGCGGTGCTTGTGCGGCAGATACCTCAATATTTAGACGAGCAGGATGTGCCCTTCGTGCTGTCCGAGCTTGCCGAAAAGCTGAAAAACAGCGGCAAGACGCAAAGCAGCATTTATGAAGAGCTGCTCAAAAGCGTGGCGTGCAAAGCGGCCATCAAGGCGGGCAGCGATACCGGCGCGGCCGAGCTTGCACGTCTGGCGCGGCGGGTTTTGTCGGAGCCGGATATCAAAAACTGTCCCCATGGCAGACCGGTTGCCGTTTTGATGAGCAAATATCAGCTGGAAAAGCTGTTTAAAAGGAACTGACATGAAGCAGATCGTTGTTGTGACGGGGCCGACGGCTTCGGGAAAAACCGAGCTTGCGGTCGATCTTGCGCTCGCGCTGGGCGGAGAGGTGGTTTCCGCCGATTCCATGCAGATTTACCGCGGCATGGATATCGGCACAGCGAAGCCGACGCCCTCCGAAATGCGCGGCGTGCCGCATCATATGCTCGACGTTGCCGAGCCGGGCGAAAGCTATTCGGTCTCCCGCTATGAGCAAGAAGCGGCTTGCTGCGTTGACGATATTTTGTCGCGCGGTAGGCTCCCCGTCGTTTGCGGCGGAACAGGACAGTATATTGATGCATTGATTGCGGGCACCGGTTTTCTGGAAAGCGGAGCGGAGTCGGGCATACGCGCACGGCTTGAGCAAGAATGGGACGCGTGCGGCGCAGCTGCCATGCTTGCACGCCTTGGGCAGTTTGATCCACAGAGCGCGGCGCGTCTCCATCCGAATGACCGCAAGCGGGTCATTCGTGCCATAGAGGTTTACGAGCTGACCGGCAAAACGATGACGCAGCACAATGAGGAAACTTGCCTGCGCGCGCCGCGCTACCGCGCCGCGATGCTTGCGCTTAACACCGAGCCGCGCGATATTCTTTACGCGCGCATCGACCTCAGAGTGCGCCGTATGCTGGAGGCAGGACTTGTGCGGGAGATTATAGCTCTGCGTGAAAGCGGCGCGCTGCGCGGCACGGCGGCACAGGCCATTGGCTACAAAGAATTTTCAGATTATTTGGATGGAAACGGCACGCTGGAAGATGCGGCCGCTCTGGTTGCGCAGAAATCGAGAAATTATGCAAAGAGGCAGCTTACCTGGCTGCGACGTAATGACAAAATTCAATGGATCGTGTATAATCATATTGACGCAAAGCAGGAAGTGTTTGAAAAAGCGACAGCATTTTTACAACATATGGGAATAAAATGAGTATGTCAAATGTCAAAATGAAGGAAAAGAGGACATACCATGGAAAGTAAGCTGCAGCTTCAGGACACGTTCTTAAATGAGGCCCGCCGACAGAAAACCCCCGTCACGGTCTACATGACAAACGGCTTTCAGCAGCGGGGCATCGTATCCGCCTTTGACGGATACACCATTTTACTGGCGTTTGAGGGCAAGCAGTATTTCGTCTATAAGCATGCGGTGTCGACCATCGTTCCGCTGAAGCCGGTCACACTGCCGCAGGAGTAGAGAGGAGAGCCGGGGCTCTTGAGATTGATTGGATAAAAAAGGGGTAGGAGGCAAGCTGGCGGCTCTTGGGCTGTTGGCTGTGTTTGTCATATATATCGGGCTGCAGGTTGCCATCAACCTGCGCGACCGCATCGAAACGCAGGATGCCGCCGTGGTAACCGTGGAGGACAAGCTGCAGGGCGAGGGCGTGTTTTTTCGTGAGCAGACCGTACTTGATCATATCAGCGGGAAAAATGCGGAATACTTGGTCGCAAACGGTGAGAAGGTTTCCCGAGAGCAGCAGGTTGCCATGTTTTTTGATGATGCCGAGTCGATCGCCGCTTACCGGGCGTATAAAAACGCGGTGAAAGAAGAGGAGTCCCTCAAATATGCATACACACATCTTGCAGGCGGAAGCGACAGCGGAAAAATCGATTCACTGATGTTTTTATCGATGGTCGATCTCACGGAAGAGCTTTCGACCGGGCTGATCACCGCGGCCGAGCAGGATTACGCCGATCTCGCACAGCTGCTCGTACGGCGCGACGGCAGCAAAATGACCGAAGAGGAATACAATGCGGCGTCCGCCAAGCTGCGCGCCGAGCAGCAGTCGCTGCTGCAGTCGATCAAAGGCCGCTCCTCTGTGGTCGGCGCGCCGGTGCCGGGTTATTTTGTGCGCGGGTGCGACGGTTTTGAAAACCGCCTTTCGCCCGCAACTATGGCGGACATTACGCCCTCGCTCGTTCACGAGGCGCTTGAGGCTGAGGGTGCCGCCGATGACGGCGTAGGCAGTGTGATTACAGGCTTTGCCTGGTATTTCGCCGCCGTGTTCGATGCGGACGAGGCCGTCGCGCTACGTGGGCAGAAATCGGCTTACATCCGTCTTCCGCAGATTGGGAATGATACCCTGCGTGTTTCGGTCGTCGGTGTCCAGCACGAGCAGGACGGCGAAGCGGTCGTGCTGTTCAAAAGCACGAAAATGGATCCCGCGTTTTTTCAATCTCGCCAGCAGACCGTTGAGCTTGTCCGTGAGACATTCAGCGGCATCAAGGTGCCGCGTGAGGCACTCCGGCAGGTGGACGGCAAATGGGGCGTTTACTGTCTAGTCGGCGCGATCTCCCGCTTTAAGCCGATTGAGTGGACCTATCAGACCGATAGCTATTATCTGGCCACGCCGGCAATAAGTGCGGCAAAGGGGCTTTATCTTTACGATAAGATTATCGTGAGAGGCAAAGACCTTGAAACAGGGAAGGTTGTGAATTGACTTGGCGCATGAGCTTACACAGATCGCGGAAAATCTAAAGCGCATTCGCGCTGAAATGGCAGAGGCGGCCATGCGCTCCGGGCGAAAGCCGGAAGACGTGCTTTTGTGCGCGGCGAGCAAAACGCAGCCGGCGGCGCTTGTGCAGCAGATGTGGCAGCTTGATATCGACCTTTTCGGAGAAAACCGTGTGCAGGAGCTTGTCGCAAAGAGCGACGAGCGCGCTTACGGCGATAAGGCGGTGCACCTCATCGGCCATTTGCAGACCAATAAGGTGCGGCAGACGGTGGGACGCGCGGCGGTGATTCAGTCGGTCGACTCGCTTCGGCTGCTCGATGCCATCGATACGGAGGCGCGCAAGCAGGGCATTTTGCAGGATATTATGGTTGAAATCAACATCGCGGGCGAAGCAAGCAAAAGCGGCGTTTCACCCGAAGAAGCGGACGAGCTTTTCGCACATGTCGGTGCGCTTTCCGCGGTGCGTGTGTGCGGCATCATGTCCATTCCGCCGATTGAGCTGGTGCGGGGTCAAAATCGCCGATATTTTTCACAATTACATCAACTGTTTGTTGACATAAACGACAAAAAATACGATAATGTTAATATGTCATTTCTTTCGATGGGCATGAGCGGCGATTATGCCGATGCGATTTTAGAGGGCGCGAATGTCGTTCGTATCGGGTCCGCCATTTTCGGACAACGGACGTGACGAGGAGGAGAACGAATATGAGTTTTTTTGAAGATTTAAAGCGCTGGGCGCGCGGCGATGAAGGCGAAGAAGACGACTTCGACGAGTTTGAGCAGCCTGCTCCTCCTCCCAGAAGACGTGAAAACATTGACGATATGAGCAACGTGACCGATTTTCGCAGAAGCAACAACAAGGTGGTTAACATCAACGCGACGACGCAGCTGTCTGTGGTGCTTGTCAAGCCGGAGCGTTTTGAAAACGCTGCCGAAATTGCAGACCATCTGCGCGAAAAGCGTACCGTTGTGCTCAATTTGGAGCAAACCAACAAGGACGTCGCCCGCCGTTTGGTCGATTTTCTCAGTGGCGTGACCTATGCGCAGGACGGAAAGATCAAGAAGGTTGCGAACAGCACGTTTATCATCACCCCGTATAACGTTGACCTGCTCGGCGATCTGATTGACGAGCTGGAAAACAACGGGCTTTACATTTAACTTTTGTCTGGAGGATCATTTTGACTTATTTGATCGGACGCATTGCGTACAGTATCCTTTCCTTTTTAGAGCTAGCGCTCTTTCTTCGCGCGCTTTCCTCATGGTTTCCCCAGGTGCGCGGCAGCAAGTTTGGCGCCATGCTCTATGCGCTGACAGAGCCGATGGTTGCGCCGGTGCGCAATCAGCTGCAGAAGATTCCGGCGCTCAGACAAATGCCGATCGATTTTTCCGTGTTGATCGTCTTTTTGATTTTGACCTTTTTGCAAAGGCTGGTCATGTTTTATTAATCAAAACGTGAAGGTCGGCTTGCCGGCCTTTCGTTGTGAATTCGGGAGGCGGAGCTATGCTTACACCGCAGGAAATTCAAGATAAAAAATTTGAAAAAGCACTGTTCGGCGGCTATGATATGGGGCAGATTGACGACTTCCTCGATGTCATTCTGGCCGATTACACCGCGCTGTACAAAGAAAACACAACGCTGAAGGGCAAAATGCGCGTGTTGGTCGATAAGATCGAGGAGTATCGGGCTGTTGACGAGCAGATGCGCAAGGCGCTTTACGCCGCACAGGTTTCTTCACGCGATATCGTGACCAAAGCACAGGCCGAAGCGGAGGAGATTCGCGCAAACGCGCGCCGCGAGGCGGATGCGCAGGTTGGCGACCTTGGCCGCATGGTTGCGATGGAAGAACAGCGCCTTGTACAGGCGAAGCGTGAAATGAGCGATTATGCCGAGCGTATTCGCATGATGATGGCAAGCGGCATTGCGGCGCTTGAGCAGATTATTCAGGCCCCGAGGGCCGCTGGCGGGAAAGAGAGCCTCATCGAGAAGAAGCAGGAAGACCGCGACTTTAAGATCGAGTTTCCCGAGAGCGTAACCGCTTCTGAACACGCGCCCGAAATGGGTGACACGCAGGAGCTGCCCGGAGGGCCGTCCTCGACCGTCATGGCTGACTCCATTCCGAAGGTGAAGCTGCCCGACGATATGGAAGCCAAATATTTTGAAATTGACCTAAGCGGCGCATATGCCGTCACCGAACAGGATGATGGTGAAGAGGAAAGTGACACCGCGAAGCTTTATGGCGAGAGTCCGTTTACGCCGAAGCCTCGTTTTGATTTCACCAACCTCCAGTTCGGAAAGGATTATAAAGATAACGACGAGGAGTAGCATACAATGGCTCAGGATTATAACAATACCATCAATCTTCCCCAGACGGAATTTCCCATGCGCGCCGGTCTGCCGCAGCGCGAGCCGCAGTTTTTGAAGGCATGGAGCGACGAAAAGCTCTATGAAAAGCTGCTGGCCAAAAATGCGGGCAAGCCCAAATATGTGTTGCATGACGGCCCCCCGTTCAGCAATGGAAATATCCACATGGGCACGGCGCTGAATAAGGTTCTCAAAGATTTTGTCAACCGCTATAAGTCTATGTCTGGCTATCAGGTGCCCTATGTGCCCGGCTGGGACAATCACGGCATGCCGATCGAGAGCGCTATCATCAAAAAGAGCAAGCTCGACCGCCACAAAATGAGCATTCCAGAATTCCGCAATGCGTGCCGCGATTTTGCCATGGACTTTGTAAACATCCAGCGCGAGCAGTTTATCCGCCTCGGCGTGCTTGGCGACTGGTTTAACCCGTATCTGACCATGGCGCCCGAGTTTGAAGCCGAAGAGGTGAAGGTCTTCGGCGAAATGTATCGCAAGGGCTATATTTACAAAGGCCTCAAGCCTGTGTACTGGTGCCCCCATGACGAAACCGCGCTGGCGGAAGCGGAAATCGAGTATCAGGAGGATCCTTGTACCTCGATTTATGTGAAGTTCCGCATCAAAGACGACAAGGGCAAGCTTTCGCAGTATTGCGACCTCAGCAAGCTCTATTTCATCATCTGGACGACGACGACGTGGACGCTGCCCGGCAATATGGCCATTGCGCTGCACCCCTCGGAGAGCTATGTCATCGCCCGCGCCGCAAACGGCGAATGCTATATCACGGCGGAGGCGCTGCTTGGCGCCACGATGAAAGCGGGCGGCATCGCCGATTATGAGATCATCGCGCACCTGCGCGGCTCAGACTTTGAATATATGACGGCGCAGCACCCCTTCCTTGACCGCGACAGCCTGCTCGTGCTCGCCGATTACGTCACGATGGATTCGGGCACAGGATGCGTGCATACTGCGCCCGGCTTCGGCGCAGAAGACTATATCACGGGCAGAAACTATAAGCTCGAGCTTATCGTGCCCGTCGACGACAAGGGCTATCAGACCGAGCATGCCGGCAAGTTTGCGGGCATGCGCTATGATGAATCCAACAAAGCGATTCTTGCCGATATGATCGAAACGGGCGCTTTGTTTGCGCAGCAGCATATTTCGCATACCTATCCGCATTGCTGGCGCTGCAAAAACCCCATCATCTTCCGCGCCACGCCGCAGTGGTTCTGCTCGGTGGAGGCGTTTAAGGATGAGGCGATCGAGGCGTGCCGCAATGTAACATGGCTGCCCGAGTGGGGCGAGGAGCGCATTGTCAGCATGATTCGCGACCGCTCCGACTGGTGCATTTCGCGTCAGCGCCACTGGGGACTGCCCATTCCTGTGTTCTATTGCGAGGACTGCAAAAAGCCCGTCTGCACGGAAGAGACGATCGGGTGCGTTTCCGCGTTGTTTAGCGCGGAGGGTTCGAATGCCTGGTATGAAAAGACGGCGGCGGATATCCTTCCTTCTGGCTTTGTCTGCCCCCACTGCGGCGGCGTGCACTTCACGCAGGAAACCGACACGCTGGACGGCTGGTTTGACTCCGGCTCGACGCACTTCGCGTCGCTTGAAAAGCACCATGCCG
>MEFT01000049.1 GCA_001725215.1 Clostridium sp. SCN 57-10 | reverse complement strand
AACTTATCAGGAGACAACAATGACCCATCGCCCCTGGCTGACAGCCTATCCGCAAGGCGTCCCCGCAGACATCGACACCACGCAATATCCGTCGCTCGTGGCCCTCATGGACGAGGCGTTCACCAAGTACGCTGGCCGCGTGGCCTACAGCTTCATGGGCAAGGAAGTGACCTATGCCCAGACCGACTCCCTGAGCAGTGCGTTTGCGGCCTACCTGCAGGGCCTGGGCCTGGTCAAGGGCGACCGTGTGGCCATCATGATGCCCAACGTGCCGCAGTATCCCGTCACGGTGGCTGCCATCCTGCGCGCAGGTTTTGTGGTGGTCAATGTGAACCCGCTGTACACGCCGCGCGAACTGGAGCATCAGCTCAAGGACTCGGGTGCCAAGGCCATCGTCATCATCGAAAACTTCGCCACCACGCTGCAAAGCTGCATTGCGAACACGCCCGTCAAGCACGTGGTGCTGTGCGCCATGGGCGACCAGTTGGGCCTGCTCAAGGGCGCGCTCGTCAACTATGTGGTGCGCAACGTCAAGAAGATGGTGCCCGCTTACAACCTGCCGGGTGCCGCGTCGGTCGGCATGATGACGACGTTTATCTCCGATAACCCGGCTGTTCTTTCGCTTGCCAAAAACCCGTCGTTCGCGCGCTATTTCAAAGATTATCAGTTCCCCGCGCTGTGCAACCTCGGCACGGCGTTCGGCATGGGGCTTATCGTGATTACATATATGATCGGCCTCGGCGCGCCCGGCGTACTGCCTGCGACGGGTATTGGCTTTCTCGGCGCGTGCATCGGCAGCGTCGTCAGCGTGCGGCTCATGCTGCGCTGCACACGCAAAGCCTATCAGATTACACCTGAGCAGCGCCGCGCCGACATTCACGAGCTGCGCACGGTTAAAAACGAGACGCGCCAGATCACGTCGCGCGGGCTGGAGCGTGTGCTCAACGCGATTCTGGAGGGCGGCAAAACAGGTGTGACGCTCGGCGTCGATATGATCCCCGGCGTGCTTATCATCTGCACGCTCGTCATGATGCTGACCAACGGCATGCCGACGGGCGGCTATACGGGTGCGGCGTATGAAGGCGTCGCGTTGCTCCCCAGGCTGGGCGAGTTTATCGCGCCGATCACACGCTTTTTGTTCGGTTTTCAGCACGCGACGAATATCGCGTTTCCCATCACGTCGCTCGGGTCGACGGGCGCGGCGCTTGCGCTTGTGCCCAATATGCTGCACGCCGGAACAGCAGGCATGAATGAGGTTGCCGTTTACACGGCGATGGGCATGTGCTGGAGCGGCTACCTCAGCACGCATATCTCGATGATGGACGCGCTCGGCCGCCGTCAGTTTATCCGTGCCGCTATCGGATCGCACACCGTCGGCGGACTTTGCGCGGGCATCTCGGCGCATTATCTTTACCTTCTGTTCAGCTGGCTTGCGGGATAATATAGCTTCCCACCGCTTGTATCCAAAGCCCGAAGGGCTTAACCCATCGTATTTTTTCGGTGACATGCGCGCCGAAAAAATACGCTAACCCACCAATTTTTATTAAAAATTGGCAAAACGAGGGGAATAGCCGCCGCAAAGCGGCGGCGCGAAGGGGGATTTGATCTCCCTTCGACGCTGGGAGACGGCATTGCCGCCTCCCTCTTGTTTTTTTTGGCCCATGCATGATATAATACTTTATTAGGACAAATCTTGCTTTTCGGGAGCGAAAAACAATGACAGACAGAAACAAAATTCGCAATTTTTCGATTATTGCACATATCGACCACGGCAAGTCGACGCTGGCCGACCGACTGATGCAAATGTGCCATGCGGTGAGCGACCGTGAGATGACGGCACAGCTGCTCGATAATATGGAACTTGAACAGGAGCGCGGCATCACCATCAAGGCGCGCGCCGTGCTGCTTGAGTATGAAGCGCTCGATGGCGAGCGCTATCGCCTCAACCTGATCGACACGCCGGGACACGTCGACTTCAACTACGAAGTCTCGCGCTCGCTCGCCGCATGCGAGGGAGCGGTACTTGTCGTCGACGCGGCGCAGGGCATCGAGGCGCAGACACTGGCCAATACCTATCTTGCGCTTGAAAACGACCTTGAGGTTCTGCCCGTCGTCAACAAGATCGATCTGCCGAGCGCCGATCCCAAGCGCGCCAAAGAGGAGATCGAAAACATCATCGGCATCCCCGCGATGGACGCGCCTGAGATTTCCGCCAAACAGGGCATCAATATCCGCGACGTGCTTGAGCGCATCGTGGCTGACGTGCCGCCTCCCAGAGAAGGCGAGCCTGACCTGAACCGCGCGCTGATATTTGACAGCCAGTATGACTCCTACCGAGGCGTCATCGTGTATGTCCGCGTGTTTGACGGACGCTTTACGCCGGGCATGTCCATCAAAATGATGGCGACGGGCGCGGAGTTCGAAATCGTCGAGACCGGCTATCTGCGCCCGCTCGGCATGGAGCGGTGTGACGGACTGTCGGCCGGCGAGGTCGGCTACATCACGGCAAGCATCAAGACGGTGAAAGACACGCTCGTCGGCGACACGGTGACGGACGGCGTGCACCCCGCACAGACGCCGCTACACGGCTATCGCAAGGTGCAGCCGATGGTCTATTCCGGACTCTATCCGGCGGACGGCAAAAAATATCCCGACCTGCGCGACGCGCTGGAAAAGCTGCAGCTCAACGATGCTTCGCTGACCTACGAGCCGGAAAGCTCGGCAGCGCTCGGCTTTGGCTTCCGCTGCGGATTTCTGGGGCTTTTGCATCTTGAAATCATTCAGGAACGCCTTGAGCGCGAGTACAACCTTGAGCTGATTACCACCGCACCGAGTGTTATTTATCATGTAACGATGATGAACGGCGAGCAGCGCGTCATCGACAACCCGCTCAACTTCCCCACGGGCGGCGATATGGAGTTTGCCGAGGAGCCGATCGTGCGCGCCAGCATCATGACGCCACAGGAATATGTCGGAAACCTGATGGATCTCTGCCAGGACCGCCGCGGCATCTACAAGGACATGAAGTATATTGACGAGGGGCGCGTCGAGCTGCACTACGAGCTGCCGCTCAACGAAATCATTTACGACTTTTTTGACGCGCTGAAATCGCGCACACGAGGCTATGCTTCGCTCGATTACGAGCTGCTCGGCTACCAGCGCTCCAAGCTCGTCAAGCTTGACATTCTGCTCAACGGCGACGTCGTCGACGCGCTTTCGTTCATCGTTCACACCGACAAGGCGTATGAGCGCGGCCGCCGCATCGTCGAAAAGCTGAAGGACAATATCCCCCGCCAGATGTTTGAAGTTCCGATTCAGGCGGCCATCGGCGGAAAAGTCATCGCGCGCGAAACGGTGCGGGCGATGCGCAAAGACGTGCTTGCCAAGTGCTATGGCGGCGACATCACACGAAAAAAGAAGCTGCTTGAAAAGCAGAAAGAGGGCAAAAAGCGCATGCGCAGCCTGGGAACCGTCGAGGTTCCGCAAGAGGCGTTTATGGCGGTGCTCAAGCTCGACGAAGATTAAAATCATGTCGAAGGGGGATCGTATCCCCTTTCGCGTGCGGCTCAAGTTTTTTTGCGAAAAAACGGCGGGCTGCGGTGTTTTCGGTGCGTGTGTCACTGAAAATCAAATGGATTACGCCCCAAGGGCTTTTGATAGGCTGGGTCATCATATGCTTGGAATTTATATTCACATTCCGTTTTGCCGGCAGAAGTGCGGTTACTGCGACTTTTGCTCGACGGCGCGGTTTGACGATAAGTTGCTCGACCGCTACGTCGAGGCGCTGAGCACACAGTTTGAAGAGTGCTTCCGCCACAAAAACGCCGCTGAGGCAGATACGGTTTACTTTGGCGGCGGAACGCCGTCCATCCTCGGCGGAAAGCGCATCGCGCATCTGCTGCGCACGCTGCAGAAATATGTGCGGCTTAAATACCCCGAAATTACGGTGGAGGTAAACCCTGAAAGTGCCGATAAAAAGCTGTTTCGCCAGCTGAAGGCCGCGGGCGTCAACCGTATTTCTATGGGTGTGCAGTCGGCGAACGACGATGAGCTCCGCGCGCTTGGGCGTATTCATACGTTTGAGCAGGCGGCGCAGGCGGCGGAGCTTTGCCGCAAATACTGCACGGACAATCTGTCGCTCGATCTGATGTACGGCCTGCCCGGACAGAGCGTGGGCGATGTGCTCGCGTCGCTTGAGGCGATCGCGGCGCTTGAGCCGCGTCATATCTCGGCTTACGCGCTCAAGCTGGAGGAGGGCACACCTCTTTTCGCCCAAAACCCAGCGCTGCCCGACGACGACACGGTGGCCGATATGTATCTTGCCGTGTGCGACCGTCTGCGCGAGCTCGGCTTTGCGCAGTATGAGATTTCAAACTTTGCGAAGGACGGCTGCGTGTCGCGCCACAACAGTAAGTATTGGGATCTGACCGAGTATATCGGCTTCGGCTGCTCGGCGCACAGCCTCTACGGCGGCAAACGCTTCAGCTTTACGAGCGATCTTGCGCAGTATCTTGAGGGCATGAGCGGGCGCGGCGCGATCATCGAGGAGATGGACGAGCTCTCGGTGCGCAACCGCAGCGGAGAATACGTTATGCTGCGTCTGCGTACGACGGCGGGTATCGACGAGCACGCATTTTACACCCGCTTTGGGTACGACTTTTCGCCCTATGCCGCCGTTCTGCGCAAGTATGTGGACGGAGGCTACGCGGAGTATGCCGCGGGCGTGTGGCGGCTTACGCCGAAAGGCTTTTTCGTGTCGAACGCCATCATTGCGGATGTGCTCGACGCGGTACAGTAAACAGGAGGAACCATGCAAATCACGTTAACCGGGTTATGCGGCGGCTACCGGTCACTGTCGATCATCGGCATGTGCAAAAACGCCGGCAAAACAACGGCGCTCAACCGTATGATTGCCGAATATGACCGCCAGGGCGTCGTGCTTGGGCTGACGAGCATCGGACGCGACGGCGAATCGCGCGACGTGGTAACCACGACGCCGAAGCCGCGCATCTATATCCGCAGCGGCACGCTGTTTGCTACGGCGGCGGGGCTTTTGCCGCTGTGCGACATGACGCGCGAGGTGCTGTATGCCACAGGCATCGCGACACCGCTCGGCGAGGTCGTTCTGTTCCGCGCGCTGAGCGACGGTTATGTCCAGCTCGCCGGTCCTTCGATGAACCGCCAGCTCATGGGCGTGCGCACGCTGTTTGAGGAGTTTGGCGCGGAGAAAATCATCATTGACGGTGCGATCAGCCGCAGAAGCCTATGCTCGCGCGCCGTGACTGAGGCTACGGTGCTGTGCACCGGCGCGTCGTGCCACAAGGACCTTGACACCGTGGTGTCGATGACCAAGCATATCTGCGATATTCTGAATCTGCCCGAGCTTGCCGACCGTGCACTTGCCGAAACGCTTGAACAGAGCGGGGAAAAGCTGCGCTTTTATACGGGGGAGCATGAGGCGGTGCGCCCCGCGGCGGACGATGCGGACGAAAGCGCGTTTCTCAAGCGGCGCGGTGACGTGCGCTACCTCGCGGTGTCGGGTGCGGTGACCGATGCGGTCATCAGTCCGCTTGTGCTGTCCGGCGTGCCGCTCGAGGAGTTGACGCTCGTCGCGGAGGACGCGAGCAAGGTGCTTGCGGGTGAGGAATGGATGTCGCGTTTCACGCGCCGCGGCGGTACCTTTGCCGTGCGCGACGCGGTCAGCCTGCGCGCCGTGACGGTCAACCCCGTCTCGGCCTACGGCTATCGCTTTGAAGCGAAGGTGCTGAAAGAGAAAATGACCGCCGCGCTGCCTGTGCCGGTCATCGATGTGAAGGAGGACGAACCATGCTTGAACTGAGCTTTGCCCAGAAGCAAGCCGTTGGGCTGCAATATGTGCTCGATCTGCTGGCGCCCTGTACACCGTTCGGCGCAGCGCTGATTAAAAAACTGCATCCGTGCGCCCCGCGCGAGCGCGCGAAGCTTGAGCTGGAGCTTGACGATCTCGCACGCGTGACCGAAGTGTGGCAGGAGCAGCAGAAAAGCATTGCCGCCGTGCAGCACGCAATGATGCACATGAAGGACGTTACGCGGTCGGTGAAAAAATGCGCCAGTCATTCACTCGGCGAAGTGGAGCTGTTTGAGCTGAAAAACTTTCTCATACATCTCGCGCGCCTTACGCCCCCGCTCAGCGAGCTCGCCGAGGCGGCGCAGCTGACCGGCTACTCGGTCGACGATTGCGAAGAAGCGCTTGATCTGCTTGACCCGGAGGGGGCGCGCGTGGCGACGTTCCACATCAGCGAGCTGTATTCTGACCGCCTGCGCGAGATTCGACGTGAAAAGAAGCTGGTCGATGAGGAGATGCGCCGCACTGGCGGCGTACAGGGCGACGCGCTTGCCATACGCAGGGCAAATGTCATTGCGGAGGAGGAACGGGAGGAAACGGCGGTTCGCAACAGGCTTTCGGCCGAGCTGCGCCCCTTTTTGGATACGCTTTTGCACAATATCGAGGTGATCGCACGGCTCGACCTGCTTTTGCAGAAGGCGGCGCTCGCCGTGCGCCACGGCGCGGTGCGCCCGCGGCTGACGGATGGGGAGGTCGCGTTTCGCAACGTGGTCAACCCCCAGGTCCAGGCGCTGCTTGTGTCGCAGGGCAAGCACTTTACGCCAGTGAGCATTCGCCTCGAGCGCGGCGCAACCGTGCTGACCGGCGCGAACATGGGCGGAAAAAGCGTTGCGCTCAAGACCGTGACGCTGAACATCGTTCTCGTGCAGATGGGCTTTTTCGCGTTCGCCGAAGAGGCGGCCGTGCCGCTTTTTGACTCGATCGGCATGGTGTCTGAAGACTTGCAGTCGGTCGAGCAGGGGCTTTCCACGTTCGGGGCGGAGGTTGTGCGGCTCAAAGAGCTGCTGCGCGCCGTGCGCCAGGGTTTTGCCTTTCTTGCCCTGGATGAGTTTGCGCGCGGTACCAACCCCGAGGAGGGCGCCATTATCGTGCGCGCCGTGGTTGAGTATCTCAATACGCAGAACTGCGTCGCCTTTCTGACAACGCATTATGACGATGTTGCCGAGCTGGCGCGCGCGCATTATCAGGTGGCGGGGCTAAAGGGGCTTGATCCGGAGCGCTTGCGCGCCGAAATGGCGGCGGCGGGGGGCGATGATTTTGCGCCCATCGCGCGTCACATGGACTATTCTCTGCATCCCGTGGGACCTGACGAGGGCTGCCCGCGTGAGGCGCTGAACATCTGCCGTCTGCTTGCGCTTGATGAGGAAATTATTGAGCTGATCGAAAAATCTTATTGACAAGTAATCGCATTTCCGATACACTGTATATGGACGAAACCGACAACTTCATACTCGCAAGAGATAGAGGTGCAGACCATAAGGTAGCGCAGGATGACAAGGACGGGGCGTCCGATGACATGCGTGAATGTATGATTTGCCGAAAGTAATTCGCAGCCCCATGCGCTTTACTTGGGAGTGATGCTCAGCGCAGCACTCTTGTCATGTAGGACATGAAGCGCTATCGGTTCGAAGATTTCTTCGGATCGGTAGCCTTTTGTTTTCACGCATGGAGCACTATTGAAAACGAAGTTTTCAATAGTGCTTTTTTGTTCAAAAACTACATCGATCACAATATTCAGGAGGTTATAGTATGAAATCGACAATCAGACTGCGCATGAGTGCGCACGACGCGCATTACGGCGGAAACCTGGTGGACGGCGCCCGCATGCTGGGCCTGTTCGGCGATGTCGCCACCGAGCTTCTCATCCTGTCCGACGGAGACGAAGGTCTGTTCAAGGCTTATGACGAGGTCGAGTTCCTGGCGCCTGTGTTTGCCGGCGATTATATCGAGGCAAGCGGCGAAATCGTGAAGATGGGCAACACCTCGCGCAAGATGGTGTTTGAAGCCCGCAAGGTCATCGCTCCGCGTCCCGACATCAACGACTCCGCCTGCGACGTGCTCGAAGAGCCCATCGTTGTGTGCCGCGCGAGCGGAACCTGCGTCGTGCCCAAGGATAAGCAGCGCAAGCCCCACAACGCGTAAATGCCGCTTCACGATCACAGCGCCGCGCATTTTGCCCGGCGATTGGAGATCGAACCTGCGTGCTGACGCAGGCGAACGGCGTGAAACAACATCCGCGCGGGCTCTGCCCGCCGCCGTGCAAGACACGGCGGGCTAAAACATTGTGTTTTTAGCTACGAATTCGTATAAGGAGTGAGGTAATATGGAAAAGCTGATTATCACCGCCTGTATCTGCGGAGCCGAGGTTACCAAAGAGCATAACCCCGCCGTACCCTATACGGTTGAGGAAATCGCGAACGAAGCGTATGCGGCGTATAAGGCCGGCGCATCGATCATCCACCTGCATGTCCGCGAGGACGACGGCACCCCCACGCAAAGCGCCGCGCGCTTTAAGGCGTGCATGGACGCCATTCACGCAAAGTGCCCCGACGTGATCATCCAGCCCTCGACGGGCGGCGCGGTCGGCATGTCGAACGACGAACGCCTGCAGCCGACGACGCTCAACCCCGAAATGGCGACGCTTGACTGCGGCACCTGCAACTTCGGCGGCGACGACGTGTTCGTCAACACTGAGAACATGATCCGCGATTTCGGCGAAAAAATGATCGCTCGCGACATCAAGCCCGAGTGCGAAGTGTTCGACAA
>MEFT01000048.1 GCA_001725215.1 Clostridium sp. SCN 57-10 | reverse complement strand
CGGTGAGGTGCCACGCGAGCTGTTGCTTGTGCCGATGGACGCTATGCTTATCGAACAGGTGCTGATGAATTTGCTTGAAAATGCGGTGCTGCATGGCGCGGGCACGCATCTTTCCCTCATCGTGCGTAAGCACGAGCGCTTCGCCGAATTTGAGGTGCGCGACGATGGATGCGGCATCGAGCCCGCGTTGCTGCCTCATCTGTTTGACGGGTATCTCAAAAGCATGTCGGGCAGCGGTGACGGGCGGCGCAATATGGGCATCGGGCTTTCGGTATGCCAGACCATCATCCGTGCGCACAACGGAACGTTAAGCGCGGAAAACGCGCCGGGCGGCGGAGCTGTTTTCCGCTTCACGCTGCCTCTTTCGGAGGACAAAAATGGGCGTTAAGTACACGATTCTCATTGTTGAGGACGAGCATAACATCGCAAGCTTTATGACGGCAATCCTCACGGCCAACGAGTATGCCGTTTTGCGCGCGCACGACGGGGCAACGGCGCTCATGATGATTTCGTCCCACTGCCCCGACGCAGTACTTCTCGATCTCGGACTGCCCGACTGTGACGGATTGTCTGTCATCCGGTCGGTGCGTGCATGGTCTCAGGTGCCCATCCTCGTTGTGTCGGCCCGCACGCATGAGCGGGACAAGGTTGCGGCACTCGACCTCGGAGCGGATGATTATATTACCAAGCCGTTTGGAACAAGCGAGCTGCTCGCGCGTGTGCGCACTGCGTTGCGTCACGCGCGCAACCGTGAGGCGAGCGAGGCGGTCGCGCAGACGGGACGTTTTGTGGCGGGGGATTTGACGGTCGACTATGATAAGCGGCAGGTGTTCATCGGCGGCGAGGCGCGGCATCTGACGCAGAACGAGTTTAAAATCATTGCGCTGCTTGCCAAATACGCTGGGCGCGTGCTCACCTATGATTTCATCATTCGCAACATCTGGGGGCCGGGCAGCAGCGGAGACAATCAGATCCTGCGTGTCAATATGGCGAACATCCGTCGTAAGGTAGAGGACAACCCTGCCGAGCCGCGTTACCTGTTCACCGAAATCGGCGTAGGTTACCGCATTGTGGACGGAGACGGGGCAGAACTTTAACGAAATCTTAACATCTCTCCGCCGCTGCTTAACAGCAATTAACGTGCTTTTCCGATAGAATATGCTGGTGACTGTGGGCGCCTTTGCGCTCTGCGCGTGCGCGCCGATTTTTCCGGCGGGCTGGCCGGCAGGCACGTAATTTACCGGAACCGTGTGGTTCGAAAGGGATGAATGTTCTTGGCTTCCAAAAAAATGGCCCCGGGCAGGGTCATCGCGCTTGGCTTCGCCGCCGTCATTTTGACCGGGGCAATGCTGCTTCTGCTGCCTGTTGCGCAAAACCCCGGCGTTGAGGTGTCGGTGGTCGACGCGCTGTTTACCTCTACGAGCGCCGTATGCGTCACAGGCCTCATCGCTGTTGACACAGCCGATACCTTTTCCGTGTTTGGGCGCGCCGTCGTTGCGCTGCTCATTCAGATCGGTGGACTAGGTGTTACTTCGATCGGCGTTGGGTTCATTATTCTGTCGGGCAAAAAAATCAACATGCGCGGGCGTACGCTCGTCAAAGAGGGCCTCAATTACGGCACATTTCGCGGCGTGCTTGCGCTTGTCAAATCGGTTGTGCTTGTCACGCTGACGTTTGAAACACTGGGCATGCTGCTGTCGCTGATCGTGTTCGCGCGCGACTATCCGTTCTGGCAGGCACTCGGCATCAGTGCGTTTCACTCGGTGGCGGCGTTTAACAACGCAGGATTTGATATCCTCGGCGGCTTGCGCAACCTGATCCCCTATCAGTCAAACGTGCTCCTCAATCTGACGACCTGCGGGCTGATCATCTTCGGCGGCTTGGGTTTCTTCGTTATTCGGGAGATCGTTCACAAGCGTTCATTCCGCAAGTTCAGCCTTCACACTAAGATCGTTCTTATGATGACCGTGGTGCTGCTTGTCGGCGGCACGCTGGTGCTGAGGGCGACGGAGAACATCACTTGGCTCGGCGCGTTTCTCACCAGCACCTCTGCGCGCACCGCCGGTTTTTCTACGTTTGCCATCGGCTCTTTTTCCACGGCAGGACTGCTCGCGCTGATGCTGCTTATGTTCATCGGTGCTTCGCCCGGATCGACGGGCGGCGGTATTAAAACGACCACGTTCTTCGTGCTGGTCAAGTCGCTTTATGCGTCTTCGACCAACAAACACTGCTCTGCGTTTCACCGGCAGATTCCGCGCGATGTGGTGACCAAGGCGTTTACGATACTGGTGCTGGCGTTCAGCGTCGTGTTTTCATCCACGTTCCTGCTTTCTGTTTTCGAGCCGCATACCGATTTTGTGAAGCTACTGTTCGAAACGGTTTCAGCTTTTGGCACCGTCGGTCTTTCGACCGGCATTACGCCGGATCTTGAGCCAATGAGTAAGATTGTGATCGTGCTGACCATGTTTATCGGCCGTATCGGGCCGCTTACCGTCGCTTCTTTGTGGAGCTGCAGGCCGGATCCCGGCGTAAGCTTCGCGGAAGAGGCCGTCACCATAGGTTAATTGGAGGAGCAAAATATGCATGTATTTAAAAAGGGACCGACAGAGCTGTTCGGCGTTATCGGTCTGGGACGTTTTGGCTTTGCGCTTGCCCAAACGCTTGCGGAAGCCGGCAAAGAAGTCATGGTCGTAGATTGCAATGAGGAAAAAATCCGCGATGCAAGTGCATTTACCGATCATGCGTTCACGGTACCCGTGCTGACGCGCGAGCTGCTGCATGAGGTGGGTGTGCAAAACTGTGACACTGTCATTGTCTGCATCGGCGAAAAAATTGACACAAGTATTCTGACAACGCTGCACGTCATCGGGTTAGGCGTCAAGCGCGTCATCGCAAAGGCGATTAGTTTTGATCAGGGCAAGGTCCTTGAAAAGCTGGGTGCTGAGGTCGTCTATCCCGAACGTGATATGGCGGTTCGCGTGGCAAACCGTCTGATGGGCTCTAAAGTGCTCGAGTACATCACACTGAGCAACGAGGTGGACATCACCGAGCTTCGCCTGAGTGGCAAGATCGAGGGTGTCACCGTGCTCGATCTGGATCTGCGTAAAAACTTCGCGCTGAACATCATTGCGGTGAAGCACAGCGGCGAGATTAATACCGAAATCGAGCCGCAGCTGGTGCTGCATGAGGACGATGTTATGGTCGTCGTAGGTAAGCGCGTGAATATCAAGAAGTTTGAGCTTTATTTGGGAGAATAGCAAAAGGAGGGTGTTTATTTGGAGATCGGACTCGCATGGTTTTTGGAACGTGTGGTTCAAAGTCCCGTTTTGTTGGCAACGGTTCTGCTAACGCTCGGTGTGATCTTCGTCAACGGGTGGACGGACGCGCCTAACGCCATCGCTACATGCGTGGCAACGCGCGCCATGCCGCCGCGTTCGGCCGTATTGATGTCGGCTGTTTTTAACTTTCTCGGCGTGCTCGTTATGACGCTGATCAACAGCACGGTCGCGATGACGATTAAAAACATGGTCAACTTCGGAAGCGGAGGAGACGCCGTGACGGCGCTGTGCGCGGCGCTGTTTGCCATCATTCTGTGGGCGGTGGTTGCCTGGTACTTCGGCATTCCGACAAGCGAGAGCCATGCGCTCATTGCCGGGCTTTCGGGCGCCGCGATCGCGCTGCAAGGCGGGCTTGGCGGCATCAATGGAGCCGAATGGACCAAAGTCTTTATCGGCCTGGGGCTGTCTACGGGACTCGGCTTTGCAAGCGGATTCTTTGTAACAAAGCTGACCGAGCTTATTTGCCGCAGAGTGGATCGCCGTAAGACGGTCGGATTTTTTCGCGGCGCGCAGGTGTTCGGCGGAGCAGCCATGTCGTTTATGCATGGCGCCCAGGACGGACAGAAGTTTATGGGCGTACTGATTCTCGGCGTTTTCCTTGTGAACGGCAGCGACTCGACGGGCGCCGTCGCGCTTCCCATCTGGATGATGCTGCTTTGCTCGGCGATTATGGCGCTGGGCACCTCGTTCGGCGGCTATAAAATCATCAAAGCAGTCGGCATGGATATGGTCAAGCTTGAGACGTATCAGGGCTTTTCGGCCGACGTCGCAGCGGCCTCATGCTTACTGCTTTCTTCGCTGTTCGGCATTCCGGTGAGCACGACGCACACCAAGACGACCGCCATTATGGGCGTCGGCGCGACAAAGCGGCTATCCGCCATCAATTTGCGCGTCGTCAAAGATATGGTGCTGACGTGGATACTTACGTTTCCGGGCTGCGGCCTGATCGGCTTTGTCATGGCAAAGCTGTTTGTAAAGCTGTTTTAAGGGGGAGCAAACTATGGCAAAAAGAGCAGATGAGTTTTATTACGCAAATTTCGTGAACAGCATGGCCATTGCCTGTGAGGCAGGGGAATTGCTGCGCGAGGTGCTGACCAACTTTACGCGAGAGACGCTGCCGAAGCGTTTGGCGGACATGCACGAGATCGAACACAAGGGTGACCGCAGCAAACACGAGCTGGTGGAGGCGCTGGCACGCGCGTTTATCGCGCCGTTTGAGCGGGATGATATCATTATGCTGAGCCAGAATATTGACAATGTAACCGACGCCATTGAGGATATTCTGATTCATCTGTATATCACGGACATCGGCGCCATTCGTCCCGGCGCGCTGGCGTTTGCAGACGTGCTTCTGCGCTGCTGCAAGGCCACCGAGCAGATGCTGGAGGAGTTCCGCAACTTCAAAAAGTCGAAGACACTCCGCGACCGCGTGATCGAAGTCAACCGCATTGAGGAAGAAGGCGACGAGCTTTACATCAGCGTGATGCGAGAGCTGCATACCACCGGCCTTACTCCGATGGAGATCATCGCCTGGCGTGAGGTCTATGAGTTCTTCGAGAAATGCTGTGACGCCTGCGAGGACGTGGCCGACATTGTGGAAAGCATCGCCATTGGAAACACCTAAGATTCATAGGTATATCAAAACGCGGCGAAAATCCTGTTTGGATTTTCACCGCGTTTTTGCATGTCGTCAGCCGGGAGGGAGAGGCAGCTCCATAATGACGCTGCGCGGCGCCATGCCCATGTGCTCGTAAAAGGCGAAGGCGGGGCCATTAAAAGACCAGACCATCAGCTCCAGTGAAGAAGCACCCCGCTGCGAGGCCAGCGCTTTGGCGGTCTCAAACAGCTGTGTGCCCACGCCGCACGTCCGGTGCCGCACATCGACGCATAAATCCTCCATATATGCGACGATACGCGCCCGCATGACGGGGTTCGACGAGGGTGGACGCAGCGTAACGACGCAAAACCCAATCAACTCACCGGAAAGCTCTGCAACGAGCGCAATCGTGGCGTTGCTTCCGAGCAACGTGTAAAAATAATCACGCGAGAGCGGATCGGCATCGGCGTAAATGTCGGGACGTGCCGAAGCGTGCAGCGCGTGCACCTGCCGAATCAAGGCGCGAACGCCATCATAATCGCCGCCGGTCATAGCTCTGATGTCCATAAAAACGCGCCTCCTTTTGGATGACGGGATGGAAATACGAAGAAGTTAGTTCTATCCATAGAAAGTCAAAGAGCTGCTTAAATGATAAAGCGAAGAATGTCACGCAGGTCCTCGGTATCGACGGCATATGTCGCGCCGCGCTTGACCTGCTCGGAGGCGTTGAGCGCGATTGAAGCGCCACAGTGTGCGAACACGGGGAGATCGGTTGCGCCGTCGCCGACTGCGACGCATTCCGCAGGGGGGATACCGTGGCGAATGCACAGCTCGTTAAGGCGGTCTACCTTGTGTTCCGACTTGCTGTAGCTCAAGATTTTGCCCGTAAATACGCCATCTGCAACCTCATACTCGCTGCCCGCGCAACCGTCAAACCCCCATACGGCGGCTGCCGTACGCGCGACCTGAATCGGGCCGACCGTAAGGATAAAGCACAGAATGCCATGCCCGTGCAATGCGCGCACCGTTTCGGCAATACCGCGCAGCGGCTTGGCAACGCGCAGGAAATGCGCGTCGATTTCGCGTTCCGCAAGACCGGCAAGCAGTGTGGCACGCAGGTAATCTGCCTCGATATAGGTAAGTTCGCCCGCGTCCTCCCGCGCCTGAATCACGGCATGCTCCGCCTCTTTGCCGTTTAGGATGCACGGCAGCATCACCGAGTGAATTTCGCGGATGAGTGTATCGTCCAGGTCAAAGCAAATCAGCTTATATCCCATTACAGCAGCACGCTCATGGCCGACTTGACCTCGCGCACTGTTTCGTTACCGACGGCGCACGCCTTTTCCGTTCCCGTCGCGATGATCTGCTTCACTTCGTCCAAATGCGACTCGTAATACGCGCGTCTTTCGCGGAAAGGATCCATCAGATCGTTGAGCTTTTGGGCCAGATTGCGCTTGCACGCCACACAGCCGATGGCGCCCGCGCGGCACTGCGTGCAGATGTCTTCATACTCGGGGGCGTTAAACACCTTATGATAGGCGCATACCGTGCAGATTTCCGGGTGGCCGGGGTCGGTTTTGGCAATGCGGCTCGGGTCGGTCACGGCGCTCATCACCTTTTTGCTCACCGTGTCGGCGTCGTCCGAAAGATAGACGGCATTGCCGAGGCTTTTGCCCATTTTGGCGTTGCCGTCCAGCCCGACGAGGCGTGGGCAGTTGCTCAGCATGATCTGCGGCTCAATGAGCACCTCTGCTTGATACAAATCGTTGAAGCGGCGCACGATTTTGCGCGACAGCTCAAGGTGAGGAATCTGATCCTCGCCCACGGGCACCAGATGCGCTTTGCAGAACGTGATATCGGCTGTCTGGCTGACGGGATAACCCAAAAAGCCGTAGGTCATATCGTCGTAGCCGTAGTTTGCCGCCTCTGATTTGATGGTCGGGTTGTGACGCAGCGTGTTAACCGTCGTCAGCATGGAATAGAAAATCGTCAGCTCCGCGATGGCGGGCACCGCTGACTGCTGCACGACGGTGACGATATTGGGGTCGAGTCCGACCGAAAGATTGTCGATCGCGACGTCGAGAATGCTCTGGTGAATCAGGCTTGGGTTCTCAAAGTGGGTGGTCAGCGCCTGCACGTCAGCCAGCAGGATAAACGTGTCATACTCGTGCTGCAGCGCGACGCGGCTCTGCAGACTGCCGACATAATGCCCGAGGTGCAGCTTGCCTGTCGTGCGGTCGCCGGTAAGGATGCGCTTTTTCATGATATTCTCTCCTTCATGTGTATGAGGGAAATAAAAAAACGCCTTCGTCCAAGGGACGAAGACGCGCTTCGTTATGCCACCCACATACTGTCATATGCTCCGCGGATAACGGCGCGGTGCCGTCGACGCCTACTGGTTTCCGTTCGGGCCGCCCTCGCGAGTCCATTCGCCATGCGCTTTCCTACCGCACTTCCACCGCCGGCGGCTCTCTGTAAGGAAAAACATACGGTTACTATTCTCGGTCATAGGTTTTATGCCTTTATCATAGCGCGCACCGGCGAAAATGTCAAGAAGGCATTGAAATGTGGTGAAGAAAGGTATATAATAACACTGTACAAGCATGCTATATACAGGAGGTGTCATCATGACCGTTACAAAGCAGAGCGTGATCGGCGACATTCTGGATTTTGACCAGACGACCGGTAAGTACTTCATGGAGATCGGTATGCACTGCCTCGGCTGCCCGGGCGCGCGTAGCGAAAGCATCGAAGAGGCTTGCGCCGCACACGGCACGAATGCCGACGAGCTGGTTGCAAAGCTGAACGCGCATTTGTCGCAAGGCAAGTAATCGACTTCACGATGGAAAAGGGTGCGGGTCCGCACCCTTTTTCGATATCCTGACCTAACGGAGCGGTACTATGAACGAATGGCCCCTTTCGCCGCGCCTGTTGGCGGCGGCGGCGCTGTGTGAAGGCGCGCGCAGTGTAATCGACGTCGGTTGTGACCACGCGCAGCTGTGTATTTTTCTTGCGCGGCGTGACCCCGCGCTGCTGCTGTACGCCTCTGATTTACGAGAAGGGCCGCTGGCCGCCGCCCGCCGCAACTTGGCGGAGGCAGGGCTTTCGGCTCGCGTGCTCACCGTGCTGTGCGGCGGACTGTCCGCATTCTCACCCGATGACGGTGATACCATCGTTATCTGCGGCATGGGCGGCGAACTGATCGCCCAAATTCTTGCGGACGCGCCATGGGCGCTTGACGGCAGGCGGCTTGTGCTTCAGCCGATGACGCGTGCCGACGCGCTGCGCGCCTTTCTTGCCGCGCGCGGCTGCACGGTGACCGACGAGCGCCTTGTCGCAGAAGACGGGCGGCTTTACTGCGTGCTTGCAGCGCACGGGGGCGGCGTGCCGCATACGCCCGCGCAGCTGCTTTTTACCGACGCGATGCGGCGCGAGCCGCTTTTTTGTGACTATCTGCTGCGCGAGCGCGCGCGGCTTATTCAGATTATCCAAGGTCGAGCGCGCGGCGGGGCGGACAGCACGCCCGAGCGCGCGATGCTCACATACATAGATGGGGAGGTGGCGCAATGCCGCTCGACGCACTGACGCTCGGCGCGCTGACGCGCGAGCTGAACGACGCGCTTTCCGGCGCACGCATCGATAAAATTCATATGCCGCGCACGGGCGAGGCGGTGTTTTCCCTGCGCGCGCAGAGCGGCGCGTGCCGCCTGCTCGTTTCGGCGGCGAATAACGCGCGTGTACATC
>MEFT01000047.1 GCA_001725215.1 Clostridium sp. SCN 57-10 | reverse complement strand
ATGTCCGCAACATTATAAAGCGACTGCACGATATTCGATGCGAGAAAAGGCAGCGAAAAGCGGATGAGCGCGCGTACAAGGCTTCCCTGTGTTAGATTTTGCTCAAAATGACTCATGAGACCTCCTTATTTTGTTTAACAATGAGTATTATTTTATCGCCGCAAAAGCAGAATGTCAATGGAAATACATATACTATGCCCGGGGGTGTTGAAATGAATCGGAAAAAAAGCAAATGTCTGCCTTGCATAACGTCGGCCGGTATGCGGCGTGACGCGACGCGGCGTGACATCAACATGGCGATCCCAAGCGAAGACAGTTTGATCGATGAGATCGAGTTCCGGCGCGACCATATCCAATAACCCTCATGCACACAGCAAAGCCCGCCGAACGATCCGTTCGGCGGGCAAAAACACCGAAGGGGATGAAATTTCCCCTTCGATACTCTGTTTTAAAACATATTGATGATGACGTCCGCGAGCACGGAAAACGCGTAAAGCCAGGCGACGAGCAGCAAATTCTGCTTCATGGGGCGGTTTGTGCGGAACAACACAACAAGGCCAAGCCCTGCGCCTGTGCACAGCCCGGCCACGGCGCTGCCAAACGATATGCCGCCCTGCACAAACAGCTCGGTGAGCACGACCGACGCGGCGCAGTTGGGGATCAAGCCGACAAGCGCGGTGACAAACGGCTGCGCGGTGCTGCCGCTCAGCATAAGGGTGGCAAGTGCGTCTTCTCCGGCAAAATGCAGCGTGACACCGAGGGCAAGGTTGACGGCAAGCAGCAGCAAAAAGATGCGCACCGTATGATGCAGCGCGCCGCGCACAATGCCGTGCTCCTCGCAGCCGCAATGGGCGCACATATCGGCGTGTGGGTCCTCCGCAGGGCGCGCGCGGCGGAAAAGCAACGCGGTCAGCAGTCCGCCGAGTACGGCGAGCAGCACCTTCATGCCGAGCAAAGGCCACAGCATATGCAGCGAGTCGGGGTGCGCAAGCAACACGGGAATCGCCTCGTCGCTCGTCGCGAGAAATACCGCGGCAAGCACGGCGGGTGATATGAGGCGCGCCGCAAAAAGGTTTGCGGCAGCGACCGAAAAGCCGCACTGCGGCACAATGCCGAGCAGTGCGCCGCCCACCACGCCGCCGACCTCACCCATCACGCCCGGGCGCGACAATGCGCGCGCCAGCCGGCCGCCGGTGTGGTGCTCGGCCCATTCCATCAATAGATATGCCCCAAATAAAAAGGGCAGCATTTTCAGCGAATCAAGTAACGCGTCCCATAATAAATCCAGCATCTTTTTCCACCTTTCGGTTCTTAAGCTATTATTATACAGTTATTATAATGCAAAATGCAAGCGGTCTTTGTGCGCGCCTTTGTAGAAAGCGCGCCATAAGCAAATTCTCCGGAATAGACAAAGAAAGATGATGGCGCAGCCGCCGCTTCGTGCATGAGGCGCGAAAACAGTCGTGCAAAAGAGAGCGGTTTCTCTTAATTGCACAAAAATAATATTAATATTTTGTACTATTCGCCATCTGCTTTGGCAAAACACCACTTGCTTTTTACTCCACTAAAGAGTATAATGAAGAAGACTTCAGAAATGATGCACAAAAACCACAAATTGATTTGTGCAAAATGTTTAATTTGGAATAACGGAGTGGTAAGGCTATGGATTTTCTCCCAGTCATTCTTGCGGCGCTTCTCAGTCTCGCGCTTGCCGCGGGGCTTTATTGGAAAAACGCATCGATACGAGAGGATAACGCGCGCATGTCGGAAATTGCGGGCTTCATCCGTCAAGGCGCAATGGCCTATCTGCGCCGTCAGTATTCGGTTATGGCCGTGTTCGCCGCGGCGATGGCTGTGCTTCTCGGTTTTGTACTTAATGTAGAAACGGCCGTCTGCTTCCTCTTCGGCGCGCTGTTCTCCGTGCTTTCCGGCTTTTTCGGCATGATCAGCGCCACCAAGGCGAACGTCCGCACCGCGCAGATGGCACGGCTCGGCGAAAAGCCGGCGCTGCAGGTCGCCTTTTCGGGCGGTGCCGTGCTCGGCTTATCGGTCGTCGGCTTGGGCGCGGCTGGCATTGCCGTGCTTTATCTGATTTTCGGCGGCAACATTGACACCGTGACCGGCTTCTCGCTCGGCGCCAGCTCGATCGCGCTGTTTGCGCGTGTCGGCGGCGGTATTTATACCAAGGCGGCCGACGTCGGCGCAGACCTCGTCGGCAAGGTCGAGGCGGGCATCCCCGAAGACGACCCGCGCAACCCCGCCGTCATCGGCGACAACGTGGGCGACAACGTCGGCGACGTGGCCGGCATGGGTGCCGACCTGTTTGAATCTTATGTCGGAGCTATTGTTTCTGCTCTGCTTCTCAGCGCACAAAATGCGAGCCTGACCTTCGGCCTCGTCGCGGCAGGTATTCTTTCGGGCCTGCTCGGCGTGCTCGTCGTCAAGTTCGTACGCGTCGGCGGAGCACACACCGTGATGAAAGCGGGAACTTACGCGTCTTCCGCCGTCATGCTTGCCGCCTCTTACTTCCTGTGCCGCGCGGTTGATGTGCGCCTGTTCTGGGCGATCTGCGCGGGCATTCTTTCCGGCGTCGCCATCGGCTTTATCACGGAAGTTTACACCTCGTCCGACTTCAGCATGGTGCGCGACATCGCGAGACAGAGCGAGACGGGCGCCGCCACCACGATTCTTTCGGGCTATGCCGTCGGCCTGCGGTCGACCGTTGCGCCCGTTCTCATCATCGCTGCCGCCGTCGTCATTTCTGCGCGTGTCGCAGGGCTTTACGGCGTGGCGCTCGCCGCCGTCGGCATGCTTGCCACGGTCGGCATGACGATCGCCGTCGACGCCTACGGCCCCATCGCCGATAACGCGGGCGGCATCGCGCAGATGTCCGATATGCCGCCCAGCGTGCGTGCCGTGACAGACGGGCTCGACAGCGTCGGTAACACGACGGCCGCTATCGGCAAGGGCTTTTCCATCGGCTCTGCGGCACTTACCGCGCTCGCGCTCTTTAACAGCTATGCCGACAAAGTGCAGCTGGAGATGGTGAACGTGCTCGATGCGTCGGTCATCGCCGGCGTGCTCATCGGCGGTATGCTCAGCTTCCTGTTCTGCGCGCAGACAACCTCTTCCGTTTCTAAGGCAGCACAGAAGATGGTCGACGAGGTGCGCCGTCAGTTCCGCGAGCATCCCGGCATCATGCTTGGCACCGAAATGCCCGATTACTCGCGCTGTGTTGACATTTCTACGCGCGCCTCGCTGCGTGAAATGATTCTGCCCGGCGTCGTGGCCATCGGCGCTCCGCTTCTCATCGGCGTGCTGCTCGGCAAGGCGGCGCTCGCCGGTCTGCTCGTCGGCGCAACAGTCGTCGGCGTGCCGATGGCGATTATGATGAGTAACGCGGGCGGCGCGTGGGACAACGCCAAAAAGTACATTGAAAGCGGCACGCATGGCGGCAAGGGCTCTGACGCCCACAAGGCTGCCGTAACGGGCGACACGGTCGGCGATCCGTTCAAAGACACGTCCGGCCCCGCGCTTAACATTCTCATCAAGCTGATGAGCATTGTGGCTCTTGTGTTTGCCCCGCTGTTTATGTAATTGCCTATCGTAGTGGTAACCTCCGCTATTTAGGATATGGATCAGGAAAGCCGGCGTTGTGCAGCGCCGGCTTTTCCTGTGTCAAAACGCGCGGGTGGATGACAGCGGCGCCATTTTGTGGTATACTGATGCAGTTACCGCTGTGAAATGATGGAGGAAGTTATGTCTCTGAAAAAACGGTTTCTCAAGTATGTTCTGCCAACCATCGCTTCTTTATGGTTGTTTACGCTGTACACGATGGTAGACGGCATTTTCGTCGGTAAAGGCGTCGGTCCCGCCGCGCTCAGCGCCGTCAACATCGCAATGCCGTACATCACGTTTTTATTTGCGCTGGCTACCGTCATCGCCGTCGGCGCTTCTACCATCGCGTCTATGCTGCTCGGCTCGGGCGACCATGAGGGCGCGAACAGCGTCTTTACGCGCGCCGTCACCGCGTCAATCGCCGCATCGCTCATCGTTACGGCGCTTGCGTGGTTTATGCCCGATCAGGTTGCCGCGCTGCTCGGCGCTTCGGGTGAAAACCTGCCTTATTTCCGCCAGTATATCGGCATGATCGTGCCGTTCAGTTTCTTCTTTGTCGTGTCTTATGTGCTTGAAATCATGGTAAAGACCGACGGGTTTCCCCGCCTTGCCGCCCTCAGCATCGCGGTCGGCGGCGTGACCAACCTGGTGCTCGACTGGCTTTTCGTCTTCGTGCTGCCCTACGGCATACGCGGCGCTGCCTTTGCAACCGGCATCTCGCAGATCGTATCATTCACCATTTTCATCGTTCACTTTGCGGGTAAGCGTGCGCGGCTGCGCCCCGTGCGCTTTAAACCAGGCCTTTCGCTGTGGCGTCGGCTCGTGCCCCTTGGCACGCCCGCAGCTCTTATCGAGGGCTTTGCCGCGCTCGTCTGCCTGACGATGAACCGTGTTCTGCTTCGTGTTGCGGGCGAAGGCGCACTTGTGACGCACGCCGTCGTCTACTACGTCAATACGCTGGTGCTGATGACGATGCTCGGCGTGGCGCAGGGTTCGCAGCCGATTACCAGCTTTGAATGCGGCAGCGGCCAGCGTAAAAGCGTGCTGTCACTGCTGCGCATGCAGGCAATCACCATCGCGATCATCGCCACGGCCGCCATTCTGGTATGCAATCTCGCGGGCGGATCGATTGTCTCGGCGTTTATCGACCGTTCCGAGACCGCGCTGCTCGCGTCGTCGACGGCAGCGCTGCGCATTTACTCGGTGGTTTACCTGTTCCTCGGCTTCAACGTCATCACGGCCGGATTCTTTTCCGCCATCGGCCACAGCCGCACGGGGCTTCGCCTGGCGATTACGCGCGGCGCGCTGAACATCGTCTCTCCGCTTGTGCTTTCGTTCATCGGCATGCCGTATGTTTGGCTTTCGGCCGCGCTGGCCGAGCTTGCGTGCCTTGTGCTCAGTCTGCTGGCACTTCGCAGCTGGCAGCAGGACGGCTGTCGGCTGCCCGAAATGCAGGCGTAACGCACCCGCCATTTTCCGCTTTCATTCCGTATACTATGCCAATTTCCGCGCCGCCCCCTTTACTTTCGCTTCGCGGAATGGTACATTGATAAGGGCCTGCCCGCGCGCGGCATTATGAATCAAAAGGCGAGGTGGCTTATGCCGCTCCTGAGGAATCTCAAAAACAGCCTACGGCTTAAATTTTCGGGCGGCGACGCCAACACGGCCAGCATCATGGCTGAGGCGGTGTTTGCCAGCATCGTGCTGCAGCTGACCAATCCGTTTTATCAGTTTTTTGCCAAGGCAATGGGTGCGGGCGATGCGGCCATCGGCATGATCAGCTCGCTGCCCGCTCTGTGCGCACTCGGCGTACTGCTGCCTCTTTCGTTCCGCGTCGACTGCGTGGGTAACAAAAAGCAGTTCCTCATGCGTATGATCTTGGTATGCGGCGCGATACTGCCTGTCGTCGCCATGGCGCCGCTGCTTGGTAAAAACGGCTACTGGTTTTTTATCATCGGCATCGCGCTGTGGAATATCCCCTATATCAGCTATACGATTACATGGCAGAGCTATTTTTCAGATCTGTTCCCGCCCAACCGCAGATCTGTGCCGTACGCGCTGCGCATGATGATGACCAACATCGTGCCCGTCGTCACCATTACGGCGTGCGCGTTGATTTTAAGCTATGTGTGTAAAACGAACGAGCAGAAAATCCTGGCCTATCAGATTTTCTTTGCGCTTGCGTTTGTCGCCTCCATCTTCCAGTATCAGGCGATCAAGCGCACAAACTGCACCGGCTCTTTGACCTGCCCCGCGCCCGCGCAAAAACCGCCTTCTTTTTTTGCCACCTTTCCGCAGGCGGTGCGCGAGCTGAAAAAGAACCGTTCGTTCCGCAACTTTTTGATGCTGCTCTTCGTGTTCTACTTTTCGTGGCAGATGGCATGGCCGTTTTTCTTCCTCTACCTCGTCAATGTTGCGGGCTTTTCGGAGTTTGCCAAATGCTCGGCGGACGTGCTATCGCTGCTCGCCTTTTCGCTGACGGCGACCTTCTGGGGCAAATACATCCAGAACAAGGGCGCACAGCCCGCCACGCTGTGGGGTATGCTCGGCTGTTTGACGTCGCCCTTCCTTACGGTCATCAGTACAAACCCCATTCCCATCTTCGCGGGATATATTATCTCAGGCGCAACCGGCCCCGGCTTCCAACTCGGCCTGTTCAACGATATGCTTGACCATTTGCCTGAGGAAAACAAAACGCTGAACATCGGCATCTACAATACGGTCATGCAGATTTCAAACTTTGTCGCGCCCATGTGCGGCGTGGCGCTTGGCGGCATCATCGGCATCCGCAACACGATGTTTCTCTCGTCCGGCATGCGTACCATGTCGCTTATCCTGTTCGGCATACGCTTTTTTCTGACGCGCCGGCGCCAAAAACGGGAAGCCCAGCAGCCGAAAAAGGCTTGATTTTCTCCCTGCGGCGGAGTATAATACCTCTATCGGTGCGCGGGCATAGTTCATCGGTAGAATGAAAGCTTCCCAAGCTTTAGAGGTGGGTTCGATTCCCATTGCCCGCTCCATAGGTTACCTGCCCGGGACGCATGTCCCGGGCTTTGTTTTTACCGCTGCACAGAGGTTTGCCGCGGAGGGAGGAAACGTCATGAATCAATCGATTTATCTGGAAACGGCGCGTCTGCGCATTCGCGATCACATATCGGACGATTTACCCACGCATCACCTGCTGCTGACGGATGAAAAGGTGATGTATTACCTGCAGGACATCAAATCCGCAACGCAGGAAGACAGCGCACGCAATCTGGCGGACGCCATGTGTGAAATTGGAGACGAGCGCCGAAGCAGATTCTTTTTTCGTATCGAAGATAAAGAGACGGCGGCGCACATTGGAGAGATCGGCTATACGGTAAGTGCGTGGACGCCGTTCGGAAGTATCGCGGAGGTCGGCTATTTCATCCATGACGCATACTGGGGCAAAGGCTATGTCACAGAAGCGCTGCGCGCCGTGATGGACTTTGCCTTTTCACGGGGCGGCGTTTTCCGTATGATCGCAGGGTGTATCAAAGAAAACGGAGGCTCCGAACGCGTCATGTGCAAATGCGGCATGACGAAGGAGGGCGACTTCAAGCAGTGTACACTGCATGACGGGCAGCTGAAGGACAGGGTGGCTTACCGCATGCTGCGCGACGAATGGCTTTCGCTTGACGCACAGGCGGCACCGCGCGGATAAATATACAACTGCCCCGGGATGCCGCAGCATCGCCGGGGCTCTTTCGTTTCGCGCTGTGCTGAAATATGACGAGGCTTGTCGTTCCGTGTTGCGCCTATCGGCCATTTGCTTTATAATAATGACATTGGCGTGCATCTTTCCCCAAAATTTGAAGACAGAGAGGCAGCTCTATGAACACGCAGGCGCTTGATTACAACCAATATCTCCGCATTGCCGACGGCACCTATTGGGTCGGCTTTGCGAACCCCGGGGCTGGGCTGCACTGCAACCCCTATTTGATCGTCGACGGCGGCGAAGCTGTGCTGATTGACAGCGGCAGCCGAAATGATTTCAGCACCGTTATGCTAAAAATCATGCGAACGGGTACCAACCCCGGGCAGATCCGCCGCCTGATTTATCAGCACCACGACCCCGATTTGTGCGGCAATATTCCGCATATGGAAGCGTTGATCAACAGCGACGAGCTGCGTATTATTTCGCACCGGGAAAGCAATATTTTCATTGACTATTACGGAGCAAAGTCTCCCAAAGACTGTATCGAGGAGCTTTCTCTCCGCTATACCTTTGCAAGCGGGCGCGAGCTGCGCTTTATCCGAACGCCGTATGCGCACGCGCCGGGCAGCTTTATGACTTATGATACCAAAACGCGCGTGCTGTTCACGAGCGACCTGTTCGGCAGCTATGACCGCTGCTGGAGCCTTTACTCACGCATCGGCGACCGCTGCCTCGGCTGTACGCCGGGCGAGCCGTGCCCCGTCACTGGTGAAACGTGCGAAATAGACGGTATTCTCGCGTTTCACCGGTGCAACATGACGTCGTCACGCGCGCTGCAATACGCGCTGACGCAGGTAGAGGCGCTTGACGTTTCGCTCATCGCACCGCAGCATGGCAGCCTGTTGCATACCGAGGCGGCGCGCAAGGCTGTGATAGGCCATCTGAAACGGCTGACGCGCGTCGGCATCGAGGACTTTTTGGAGGAGGCGGGCCTTTGAGAGCGACGGAAGAAATCTGCGCGCTGCGCACCGGGCTGCGGCAGTCTTATACCGATGCGCACATCAAGGCTCTGCTCGACGCGTTTGCCGGACGACTTGATAACCACATGCAAAACGACCTTGTCTCAGAGCTGATGGAGCGATATGCCGACATTTCGGCGCAGCTCGAGGAGAAAAACCGTGCGCTCGCCCAAAGCGAGGCAAGCCTGCACGAAGCGCAGCGTCTCGCCGCGCTCGGCAGCTGGACGTGGAACTGCCGTACGCGCAGCATGCGCGTGTCGGATACGATATGCGAAGTGCTCGAAGTCGATCCGGAAGAAGGCGAGCCGCTCGGCGCATACCTTGCGCGAATACACCCTGAAGACAGGGAGGATGCGCAGACCGGCGTACGCTTCCTGAACGCCGGCATCACGACCGCGACCCTGCAGCGCCGCCTCGTCATGCGCGACGGGCGTATCAAATGGGTGCACATTCGCTGCATGCCCGAATATGACGAGGGCGGTGTGCCCGTGCTGGTACACGGCACCATGCAGGACATCACGGCCTCCAAGGCGGCGGAAGAGAAGCTGCAACTTTATAACGACCGGCTTGAAGCGATGGTGCGCAAAAAGGTGGCGGAAGCTTCCGACGATGACACGGGCGACCATATCGGACGTACGTCACTCTATTGCCGCCTTGTGGCCGATCAGCTTCTGCGGCGCGGCGCCTATCCGCAGCAGGTAGACGAGGCATTCATCGAAAACATCATGAACGCCAGCCCGCTGCACGACATCGGAAAGGTCGGCATTCCAGACGTGATTCTGCGCAAACCGGGAAGACTGACAGCCGAGGAATTTGAGATCATGAAGCGTCACGTTTACATCGGCTATGAAACGCTTGCAAGCGCGCGCCAGCAAAGCGCAACCAACGACTTTATTCGCTTCGGCATGGAAATTTCGCTCTGCCATCATGAAAAATGGGATGGCAGCGGCTATCCGAATGGGCTGCGCGGCGAAGCGATTCCGCTTTCGGCGCGCATTATGGCTCTGGGCGACGTCTATGACGCGCTGCGCGCCAAGCGTGTATACAAAGATAGTTATTCGCACGAAAAAAGCAGAGACATCATCGCCGCGGGGTCAGGCACCCACTTTGAGCCGCTGCTTGTCGAAATCTTTCTGGAAAATGACCGCGCGTTTTGTGAGATTTACGAAAATAGCCTTGCAGCGGCGTCCGCCACGAAAGGATGAAGCCTATGAAACGTATGCTTGCATGCTTCCTCGCCGCGCTGTTTGTGCTTGCCGCGCTGCCGCAGCAAATGGCCGCTGCGTCGCCCTCGGTACGCCGCGCGGACAGCACGGCAACACTGCCGTCGGGCGGTACGCGCGCCGTCATCGCCGTGAAGGTCGATTTGGCCGACCCAAATATTCGCATTTTTTCGATGCACGCGGGCGACGGCGTGGGCGACACGGCGTCGCTCAAAGATATCGCCGCCAGCATCGACCAAAGCCGCTATGAGGCGCTTGCAGCCATCAACGGCACGTTTTTTGACGCGTATGTCGACGGCCCCAAGCGCGGCATGGGCACCGTGGTCGAGCAGGGGCGCATGATTTACAAGGTAGACGGCGCGTTCATCGGCTTCGGGCTGGACAACAGCGTGATGCTCGACTGGGTTCATGTCGAGTGCATCGGCTGGACGGGCGGCGTAAAGGACAACCTGCACAGCTTTTACATTCACCAGTGGAACCGCCTGCTGCCCGCCGGCGCAAGCTATCGCGAGGGCATTTTGACGCCCGACTTCGGCACGAGCACCGGCAAGACCGACATGAACGTGCTCGTCGTGCGCAATGGCGTGATTACCGGCAAGAACCGCGGCGACACCGCCATTCCGAAAGACGGCTTCGTTTATGTTTACCCCGACACAAGCCCTTACAACGACGGGCGCTTTCAAGTAGGTGCCTGCTTTGAATATCAGCGCAAGTTTTACAACAAAGCCAAGCAGGAAGTCGACTGGAACTCGATGCACAGCATGACGGGCGTCGGCCCCACGCTGATGCTGCGCGGCAAAAAGACGGCCGACGCGGCAAGTGAGGGCTGGACAGACCCTAAGCTGACGCAAAGCGCGGGGCAGCGCAGCCTGATCGGCTATGACGCGGCGCGCAAGACGCTGACGCTTGCGACCGTGCCGAACAGCACGATCACCCAGCTCGGCGACGTGGCGGCGTCGCTCGGACTTTATGACGCAATGAACCTCGACGGCGGCGCGTCATCGGGGCTGCTGTTCGGACAGAGCTATCTCACCGCACCGGGGCGCGCGCTGTCAAACGCCATCGTCGTCGTGCGCATAAGGCAGCAGCCGACCAGCCTCTGGTCGCGCGAATCCATCGCGCGCGGCATCAGCATGCGCTATATTCCGCAGGATTTGCAGAGCGGCTATCAAAACCCCGTAACGCGTGAGGAATACTGCCGCGCGATCATGGCGATGCTGCGCGCCGTCACGCTGAAGGGCAACCGAGAGCTGGTTTCGCACTTCGGCGCTGCTAACGCCTACGGCGGCTTTACCGACGTGACGCGCAACCAGGATGATATTTTCGCGGCCAACACCCTCGGCATTGTTTCGGGCGTGGGCGGCGGGCGGTTTGACCCCGCGGGCATCGTAAATCGCGCGCAGGCGGCGACCATGCTGAGCAATGCGCTACGCATCATGAAGGTTCCGGTGCCCGAAATTGCCGTGCGGTATGACGACCACGCGAGCATTCCGATCTGGGCGGAGCAGGGCGTGCAGGCGGCCTACGCAACGGGACTGATGACGGGGTCGGGGAATGTGTTTGACCCGCTCGGCAGGCTGACGCGCGAACAGTGCTTCGCCGTCGTTTACCGCCTTGCCGGGTTTGTACCCGATGTACATAAAAAATAACGAAGGGGATGCGGATGCATCCCCCTTTTCGCTTCACTCATTTTATTCTCCGGCAGCGTCTCCGGCGCGAAGGAAAGGCCTTGTTATGCTTTGCGTTCTTTGCGGTTGATCAGCCAAAAGACCGGAAGGCCGATCAGCGTAATGCCGATGCCGATCAGCGAACGAGCGGGCGTGTCTATGATGGTGCTGACCAAGATATATGCGCCGCCGATCATGCCGAAAATCGGCGTAAGCGGATACAGGGGCACCTTATACCCGCCCTCCGGTGAAAGCTTGCGCTTGCGCAGAAGAAAGATGCCGAAAACGCCCATCGTGAAGAAAATCCACAGCACAAAGACCAGCATGTCGGTCAGCGTATTGAAGGTTCCCGAAAAAATATACACCACCGCGAGCAGGCTCTGCATGATAAGTGCGTTGGCCGGGGTGCGGAATTTCGGGCTGATCCTGCCCAGCGTGCGCGCCATGGGCAGTTTGCCCTGCTCCGCCATCGCCTGCGGCACGCGCGCCGCCGTCATCAGATAGCCGTTGAGCGCGCCGAAGACAGAAATCATGATTCCAGCCGTGATAAATGCGCCGCCGCCTTTGCCAAAGAGGGTTTCGGCCACCACGGCGCCCGGCGTGTCGGAGGCCACGATCTCTTCAAGCGGCACAACGTTGAAAACGGCAAGATTAAACAGGGCATAAACCAAAATGACAAATAGAACACCGATGGTGATGACGCGCGGCAGCGTCTTCGAGGGATTTTTCAGCTCGCCGGCCATATTGGTCACGCCGATCCATCCGTCATAGGCCCACAGCGTGCTGAGAATGGCCGCGCCAAAGCCGGAGCCGCGCGTGGCGAGCGTGCTTCCCATGCCCGCAAAGCCCGGCATGGCGGTAGACAAAAGGCCCGCCGCCACAATGGCCACGATGGGAACCAGCTTGCCCACCGTTGCAACCACCTGAATTGCCCCCCCATATCTGGTGGAAAGGATGTTCATCAGCAGAAGAACGGCGAGCACTCCAATGCCCAGCAGCTTTTGCTGCGCCGGAGTCATCGGGATGAAAAAATTAGAATAGGTGGCAAAGGCAATTGCCTGCGCCGCAACAGACGCGGGGTAGGCAATAACGGTCTGCACCCAGCCGAGCAGAAAGCCGAACGCATCTCCGTACAGCTCGCCAAGATAGGTATAAAGGCCGCCGGATTTCGGAATTGAGGATGCGATTTCGGCCACGGTGAGCGCCGATGCTAGCGTGATGATGCCGCCCGCAACCCATGCGAGAAGGCTGAGAACAGGCGAGCCCGTGTGGTTCAGAACAATGCCCGGCTTGAGAAAAATGCCGGAGCCGATGATCATTCCGACCACAATGGCCATTGCTTCAATAAACGTTACATTTTTCACCATTTTTACGGGTTCCATACTGCTTCCTTCCCGTCACATGTATTTGCCGCCGTTTGAAAAGAGGCGAAACGGCCGGCATTTCTATATGCATTATACCCCATTATTTATGTTTCAGTAGCCCATCGATATAGGATTGATTTGCATAGCCTGCTGCAAAGCGGGGAAAATCCTGCGTTTTTTGGTACCGCGCTCTCCGACGCGTCATTTTCGAGGTATCGCCACCTTGAACCAGGATCGGCAAAACAGGCCGCAGTTTTGCGGAGACCATCCGGTTTTCTGTCTGACGGATACCGGTGTGCTTCCGTGCTGTCCGGCGGCACGCGCGACCGGGCAAAACGCCAATCAGCCGGCCCATGGCGGGCCGGCTGATTTTTTATGTTAGGCAGGGACTACAAGCCCGGCAGACGGCGGCCTTACTCACCGCTCCGGCGGCGCAAGGCGGGCGGCAAGGTCGGGAAATACCGAAAGGCTGCGCCTCAGTATGCCTTTCATATAGGCGATGGCAACGCCGTAATTCGTCATCGGCACGCCCTGATCGAGCGCGCATTTGCGGCGGTATTCGACCTCGCGGTCGGTCAGCATACAGCCGCCGCAGTGGAGGATGAGGGAATAGGGCAAAAGATCGTCTGGGAACTCGCCGCCCGACGTAAACGCAAAGTTCAGCTGTTTTCCGGTATGCGCCGTCAGCCAGCCGGGCAGCTTAACGCGCCCGATGTCGTCGCACTGGCGGTGATGGGTGCAGCCCTCCGAAATGAGCACCGTATCACCGTCGCGCAGCGTGCCGATGGCGGCGGCACCGTCGACCGCCGTATCAAGCAGGCCCTTATAGCGCGCAAACAGGATGGAAAACGAGGTGAGCGGTACGTCTGCCGGCGTATCGGCCGCCGCCTGTGCGAACACCTGGCTGTCTGTAATGACGAGCGCGGGCGCGCGCCCGAGGGCGGAAAGCGTGTCGCGCAGCCCCGTCTCCTTGGTGACGACGGCGACGGCATCGGCGTCGAGCAGGTCGCGGATGGTCTGCTGCTGCGGCAGGATGAGCCTGCCCTTCGGCGCGGACGCGTCGATCGGCGTGACGAGCACGACCAGGTCGCCGGGCGACACGAGGTCGCCCGCGATGGGCGTCTTCGCACCGCCTTGCGGCGCAAGCGCCGCAATTTTTTCTTTCAGCGCGTCTATGCCCGCGCCGGTCAGCGCGCTGACCTCAAGCTCGCGCTCGGCGCGTGGCACCGATTGACCCAGCAGATCGGACTTATTGTAAGCGATAAGGTATGGGATGTTTTTCTCGCGGAACGCCGCAAGCAGAGCTTCATCCTCAGCCGAAAGGGGCTGCGCCGCGTCGGCAACGAGCACGGCGATGTCGGCCTTGTT
>MEFT01000046.1 GCA_001725215.1 Clostridium sp. SCN 57-10 | reverse complement strand
CACCCGGCATCGTGCGAATGACAGTGTCCTTCGCCACCTCGTCGCTGAACTCATGCTGCTCGACCATGACGAGACCAAGCCGGTCAAGGTCGATCTGAACTTGACGGTAGTCAAATGTCGCATATTCCTTCAGCGCAATGGTCTTGGGCCCGCGGCTGATCACAACGGTAATTACGCTTCCCTTTTCCGCCATTTTCCCGCCCTCAGGTTTCTGCGAAATGATCTTGCCCGCGTCCACCGAATCATCATAGACGCTTTCGCCCTCTTGAATCACGAAATCAACATACTTTGGGTCGGATTTCACTTCATCGACCGCAAGCGAAACGAGCGAGGGTACTTCAATTTTTTCGGTTCCTCCGCCGCCAAACGGGTCAATGACTGCCGAGATAAAGTAAAACGCTCCAACCACGAAGAGCAGCACCGATACGACGGCAAACACCACGGAATAGCGAGCGCTTCCCTTCTTTTTCTGGGCATACTCGGTTCCTTCCTTGCCGCGCGCGGCAGGACGCTTTGCTTCGCCCGTATTGTTGATTTTCCGGGTAGCGTCCGAATCGGACTCGATGTAGCCGGCAAACGTATCCTCCGTAGAGATTTCAACCTTATACGACGGATCGTTGCGGAAGTTTTCAAGATCGGTCAGCATCTGCGCCGCAGACGCATACCGTTTTGACAGAGAAGGCGCCATCGCCTTCATGGTGATATTCTCAATTGTCTCGGGTATGCCCGCCACATAGTCGGACGGAGGCAGCGGAATGGAGTTGATGTGCTGCACGGCCACCGAAACGGCAGAGTCTCCCTCAAAGGGCAGTCTGCCACACAGCATTTCATACATGACGACGCCGAACGAATAGAGATCCGCGCGGTTATCAACATGGCTGCCCCTCGCCTGCTCGGGCGAAACATAGTGAACCGAACCGATGGCTTCGCCGATATTATAGGTGTTTTGCTGCGTCATCTGCCGTGCGATGCCAAAATCGGCCACCTTCACGGTTCCGTCACGCAAAAGCATGATGTTCTGGGGCTTGATGTCGCGGTGGATGATGCCGCGCGAATGCGCGTGATCAAGCGCCTTCGCGATCTGAATGGCAAAAAAAGAGGTTTCCTGCCATGAGAGCTGCTTACGGCTTTTCAAATACTCTTTCAGCGTAAAGCCCTCAATCAGCTCCATAACGATGTACTCAATATCATCCGAACGTGAAACGTCGTAAACGGCGACAATATTCGGATGAGAAAGCATCGCAACCGATTGCGATTCATCATGAAAACGCTTACGAAACTCGGCATCTTTTGCATATTCGTTTTTAAGCACCTTAATAGCCACCATGCGATTGAGACGGTGACACTTGGCCTTGTATACGATGGCCATGCCGCCCATGCCGATAACCTCTAAAATTTCGTAACGGTTATCTAAAAATTTACCGATCAGTCTGTCCATGCTTGACCTCCCTAAAAAGACACCAAAACGATGGTGATGTTATCGCGTCCGCCTCGCTGATTCGCGATGTCTACCAACGTCTTGCACGCTGTTTCGGGTGTTCCCGACTGCGCGATTTCGTAATAAATCTCCGGCTCGCTTACCTCGCCCGTCAGCCCGTCACTGCACAGCAGAACAAACTGCCCCGCCCTGGGACGCAGCGAAAACACATCGCTCCGCACCTCGGTTTCAGCGCCGATGGCGCGGGTAATGACGTTGCGGCTCGGATGGCGGTAGGCGTCCTCCGCGGAAAGCTCGCCCCGCGCGATCATTTCACCCACCAGCGAGTGGTCGTTCGTAATCTGGCGAATGCCCTGTTCGTCAACCAGATACGCCCGGCTGTCTCCAATGTTGCACACGACGGCGTGGTCATCACACACGAGCATCGCGACCAGCGTGGTGCCCATGCCCTCCATACGTTCGTCGTCGTTTGCCATGTTCCACACACGGCTGTTTGCGGCGGCCGCCGCCCGGGAAACGGCGTCCACCATATCTTCGTTTGACATTTTCGGCTTGAGCAGCGAGTCAAGCCGCTCGGAAAAGCTTTCAAGTGCCACGCGGCTTGCAACGTCTCCCGCCTTTGCACCGCCCATACCGTCGCACACGACAAAATATGCCTGGTCGTGCTCTCCGAACGTACGGATCACATAAGCGTCTTCGTTCAGCTTTCGCTGCAGTCCGACATGGCTGATGCCCCAGGATTTCATATTGCTTACTCCCCCTGTTCTTTCGCAAGGCTACGGCGAAGCTGGCCGCAAGATGCGTCGATATCGGAGCCAAGACTGCGTCTTACCGTGGTATTGATGCCGCGTGCGGTCAGCGCAGCCTGAAAACGCTTGATGTTCTCACGGGAGGAAGGCTTAAGCGGGCTTCCCTCGACGTGGTTGAGCGGGATAAGATTGACGTGGCACGGTGTTCCGGCGAGCAGCCGAATCAACTCATCCGCGCAATGCTTTGTATCGTTAACGCCGTCGATCATCGCATACTCAAATGAAATGCGGCGGCGGGTAGCTTCAAAATAATTGCGGCATGCCTCCATCAGCTTTGCCACGGGGTATACCTTGTTGATGGGCATCAAGCTGTCACGCACAGCGTCCGTCGGCGCGTGCAGCGATACGGAAAGCGTGAGCTGCAGCTTAAGCTTCGCAAGCTCATTGATACGCGGCACCAGCCCGCAGGTCGAAAGCGAGATATGGCGCATGCCGATGTTGAGCCCGTCGGGGTGTGTGACGAGGCGCAGAAAGGTCATCACATTGTCATAATTGTCAAGCGGCTCGCCCGTGCCCATAAGCACAATGTTGGATACGCGTCTGCCGCTGTCTTTTTGGGCAAACAGAATTTGGTCAAGGATTTCGGCAGGCGTCAGATTGCGTGTGCGATCCTTTTCAAACGACGCACAAAATACGCAGCCCATTTTACAGCCTGCCTGCGTCGAAAGACAGATGCTTGTGCCATGCTCATACCTCATGAGCACCGTTTCCACGCAGTTGCCGTCGGCAAGCTCAAACAGATATTTGATGGTATCATCTTTCTGCGAGCTTTTTTTGATTAGAATGCTCGGCTTGGACAAAAAGCACCGCTCGGCAAGCGCCTCCCGCAGCGCCTTCGGCAGATCGGTCATTTCGTTAAATGATTCAACACCGAGCGAAAGCCACTTAAATACCTGCTTTGCGCGATAGGTAGGCTGCCCCAGCTCGCCCAGCAAAAGGGCGAGCTCGTTCGGGTGGAGCGATTTCAAACAGATTTTATCGTTCATGTTTCCTCACTGTTCTTAAGCCGCGCCATGAAAAATCCGTCCGTTCCATCGCGGTGCGGATAGAGCGTTTTCATGCCGCAAGTCTGTCCGATACCCGGAAGAGCAAACGGCTCGAGCGAAAAGCGTGGATTACGCTCGAGAAAGGCCTGCACAACCTGCTCGTTCTCCTCGGGCAGCACGGTACAGGTTGAATAAACCAATCTGCCGCCCGGCTTGAGATAGCGTGCGGCCGTATCGAGGATGCTGTACTGCAGCGCGGGAAGAGCGGCTAGCTCCTCTTCCTTTTTGAAGCGCACATCGGGCTTTTTGCGTATAATGCCCATGCCGGAGCAAGGAACATCGCAAATAATGGCGTCGGCACGCCCGAAGAGCACGTCGCGCGGCTTTGATGCGTCAGCGCAAACTGTTTGCACGATTTCGACACCGCACCGACCCGCGTTTTTCTCGATCAGATCGGCTTTGTGCGGGTGGATGTCGCACGCGATGATCGTGCCGCGGTTGCCCATAAGCTGCGCCGCCAGAACGGTCTTGCCACCCGGCGCGGCGCACATATCAAGAGCAAACTCGCCGCTTTGCGGCGCGAGCGCGTGCACGCAGAGCTGGCTTGCGGCATCTTGCACGGCGGCCACACCGCTGCGCAGCGCCTCCGACTCACCAAGCCCCGCAAGCGACCGTGCGATTAGCGCATCGGGTAGGTACGGGTGCAGCTCGGTTTCGATGCCGTCATGCTCCAGCATTTCCATCGCCTGTCCCGCATCCGCTTTCAGCGTGTTGACGCGCAGCACGGCAGGAGGATTTTCGTTGTTGGCGCGCAGCAGCAGTTCTGTTTTTTCCTCGCCGAGCACGGCATGCATACGCTGTACAAACCACAGCGGGTGACTGTAACGAACGGAGAGCCGCTCGCAGGCTTCACCCTGCGGCTCGGGCAGCGCGTCAAGGTTTGCCGCAAGCTTGCGCAGCACCGCATTGGCAAAGCCTGCGGCGCGCGGGTTGGCGTGCTTTTTGACAAGCGAAACCGTTTCGTTAACGGCCGCGCTGTGCGGCACACGGTCGAAAAACACAAGCTGATAAGCACCGATGCGCATGGCGTCAAGCACCTGCGGCATCAGCTTGCGCAGCGGCATCGAGCTGTATGCCGAAAGGTAAAAATCAAGCAGCGCAAGGTTTTGCAGCGTTCCGTATGTAAGCGCTGTGGCAAGCCCCAGCTCCTCGCGAGGGAGCGACTGCTTCGCCCCCTCTTGCTTGAGGAAAAGGTCGGGCCACGCGCCATACCGGCGAAACTGGATGAGCGCGCGCAGCGAAAGTTCCCGTGCAGTCATATCAATCCCTTCTGCGACCGCCGCCAAACAGCAGCACAAGCCGCAAAAGCTGCGCAAGCGAAACGGCAAGCGCCGCAACATAGGTCATCGCCGCGGCAGACAGCGTCTTGCGTGCGCCGGGCAGCTCATCTTCCGTCAGATAGCCGCCGTCGGCAAGCGCCGCAATAGCGCGGGTTGATGCGTTAAACTCGACGGGCAGCGTAACCAGCTGGAAAATAACCGCAGCAAGGAAAAACAGGATGCCGATCGTCACGAGCGGCTGCGAGTTGAGCACCAAACCGATGAGCAAAAGCGGCCACGACAGCGTGGAGCCGACACGCGATACGGGGATGATGGCGTTGCGCACTTTGATGGGCGCATAGCTGTTTGCATACTGCGCGGCATGCCCCGCCTCATGTGCCGCCACGCCAATTGCCGCCACTGTGGACGCGTTGTACACCGCATCGGACAGGCGGATCACGCCCTCGCGCGGGTCAAAATGGTCGGTCAGATTGCCACCAATATGCTCGACGCGCACGCCGGCAACCCCGTTTGCACGCAACACCGCCTCTGCGGCTTGCGCGCCCGTCATGCCGTTGCGCGGCCTGACCTGCGAATATTTGCGAAATGTGCCGGACACCTTCGCCTGCGCCCAAAGCGCAAACACAATGGCAGGCAAAACGAGGATGATATAGTACATATCGATTCCATAATAACCGCCGTAATAGCCGGGCATAGTCAACACTCCTTTGTGAATTTTTCCGATAGCATCTGCTTGTGTCCTCTAAAAAATGCGTCGGCAGGCATTTTTTTACCGCCTTGCCCCTGCACCGCTTCGATCAGCACAGAACCTTCTCCGCAGGCAACGCACGCGCCGCGCGCGTCAACTGACAGAATACGCCCTGCCTCACCGCTTTCTTGAGCAGTTTCAGCGCCGTAGAGCTTCATTTTTTCGCCGCCCAGAAAGGCAAACGCGCCCGGTGCGGGGTCATAAGCGCGTATCGCGCAGGCAACTATATCACATTTATGCGAAAAATCGATTAAACAGTCTCCGTTTTTAATGAGCGGCGCATGGGTCGCGTACGCGTCATCCTGTTTCTGCGGCTGCAATGCGCCGCGCTCGCACAGCGCAAGCGTTTCGAGCAGGGCGCGCGCGCCGATATCTGCCAACCGCTGCTCAAGCTCGCCGCACGTCTCACGCGGACCGATGTCCGTCGCGGCAGTATAGAGCATATCGCCCGTATCAATCCCATCCGCCATCTGCATAATAGTCACGCCGCTTTGCGCGTCTCCGTGCAAAATCGCCGCCTGAATGGGGCTTGCCCCGCGAAAGCGCGGCAGCAGCGACGCATGCACGTTGATGCAGCCGTAGCGCGGCAGCTCTAATATCTCACGCGGTAAAATACGCCCGTATGCCGCGACAATGATGGCGTCGGGCTTAAGACCGCGCAGAATCTCGAGTGCTGCTCCGTCACGCAGCGTCGTCGGCTGAAAGACGGGCAGATTGTGTGCCAGTGCTTCCACCTTGACGGGCGGCGGCATCATTTTCATGCCGCGGTTTTTCGGCGTGTCGGCACGCGTAAAGACTGCTGCCACCTCATGCTCCGACGCGCACAGCGCGCGCAGCGTGGCTACGGCGAAATCGGGCGTACCCATGAAAACGACTTTCATTCTTCCTCAAAATCCTCCGGCTCGAGATATTCGCTGACCAGCTCTGTGAAAAGCCTGCCGCTGAGATGATCGATCTCATGGCAGAACGCGCGTGCCGTGAAACCCTCCGCCTCATAGGTAAAAGGCTTTCCGTGGCGATCCTGTGCCTCGACCTTTACCTTCATGGGACGCTCGACCATGCCGAAAATACCGGGCACGCTCAGGCATCCCTCCGCTCCGTCCTGCGTACCGGACGCTTCGACGATTTCGGGATTGATGATTTCAAGGTAAGAGCCGTCTTCCAGCATGACCAATGCGAGCGCGCGCAGCACGCCGACCTGCGGCGCAGCGAGACCCGCTCCCCGCGCGTCTGCCAGCGTTTCGTGCATATCGTCCAGCAGCGTGTGCAGGCGTGAGTTAAATTCGGTGACCGTGCGACACTTTTTTGCCAGGCACGGATCTCCCTCTTTGACAATGGTTCTGATCGGCATAATCTGCCCTCCTACATAGAATATGGATTCATCATCGCGGTAACCGCCGTCAGCCGTGCAAACGGCGAAGCATAGAAACTGTCAAGCACTTCGGCGACCAGCCGGCGCGTTTCCGCGCGGTCGCGCCCTCTGAACAAAACCATGAAGCGGTACCGTTTATTGAGCCGCGCGATGAAGGCGGGCACGGGGCCGAGCACGGGCGAGTCCATTGATGCGCGCCGCAGCACGCCTTCGAGCAGCCTTGCCGTTTCCACCGCAGCGCGCATCGTCTCCGCCTCGCTGATTCCGCTCAGCTGAAAGACGAACAGATCGCAAAAGGGCGGCGCCGCGATCGCTTCGCGCGACGCGATTTCGTATTCGTAAAAAGCCCCGTAATCCTGCGCCGCGGCGGCCACAATGATGGGATGCGTAGGACGATAGGTCTGAACGACGGCTCGTCCGCGCGTTTCGCGCCGTCCGGCGCGCCCCGCCACCTGCGTCAGCAATGCAAAGGTGCGCTCCTGCGCGTGGTAATCGCCGCAGTTGAGCGAAAGATCGGCGTCGAGCACGCCGACAAGCGTGACGTTTTCAAAATCAAGCCCCTTAGATATCATCTGCGTGCCAAGCAGCACATCGGCGCCGCCCTTTTCAAACCGATCGAGCAGCGCTTCGTGCGTCGTACGGCCCGTCGTCGTGTCGGCGTCCATGCGCAGCACGCGAATGTCAGGGAACAGCGCATACAGCTCCTCTTCAATCTTTTGCGTGCCCGCGCCGATCAGGCGCAGATGCTCGCCGCCACATACGGGACAAACAGGCGGCGTGGGCGCGGAATGGCCGCAGTGGTGGCACATCAGCCTTCCGTTGCGTGCGTGGTAATGCAGCGCCGTGCTGCAATTTTCGCACTCTGGCGCGTAGCCGCAGTCGATGCAGGCCAGCATGCGGGCGCTGCCCCGCCGGTTGAGAAAAAGCACGGCCTGCTGCCCTGCGTCGATCGTGCGCCGCAGTTCGTCGCGCAGCTGCGCGCCGATCAGCGAGGCGTCTCCGTCGCGCAGCGCGCCACGCATATCGGAAATCACAACCTCGGGCAGCGGCATATCGTTATAGCGTTTGGAAAGCGTGAACAACTTCAGCGCACCACTCAGTGCACTGTGATACGTAGTGACCGACGGCGTGGCCGAGCCGAGCAGCAGCAGCGCCCCGCTCTTCGCGCAGCGGTACTTCGCGATTTCAATTGCGTCGTAACGCGGCGCGCTCTCCGCACGGTAGGTATATTCCTGCTCCTCATCGATGATGAGGAGTCCAAGGTCTTGCAGGGGCGCGAAAACGGCGGTTCTTGTTCCCACCACGACACGCGCCTTTCCGGCCTGAATGCGCTTGTATTCGTCATAGCGCTGCGCATAGGTAAGCGCGCTGTGGATGACGGCGACCTCGTCTCCGAAGTATTTGCAAAACGACCGCACCATTTGCGGCGTCAGAGCGATTTCGGGTACGAGAAGAATCGCGGATTTACCCTCGGCAAGCGTGGCGCGGATGAGCTCGATATAGACGGACGTTTTGCCGCTGCCTGTCACACCGTGCAGCAGTGCCGCGTGCGGACCCTCGCCGTTGCGTACGGCAAGGATGCCGTCATACACCGCCTGCTGCTCGTCGGTCAGCGCGATGCTGCCGCCGCGCTCCTGTCGCGGAATATGGGGGCGGCGGTAAACCTCCGTGCGCTCGAGCATGAGAAGCCCCATACGCTCGAGCGTGCGCACAGCCGACGTGGAAACCCCCGTCAGGTAGCACAGCTCGGCTTCGGGCAGCATTTCAGCCTGTGCAAGACATTCGAGCACCGAAAGCCGCTTTTCGGCCAGCTTTCCGCGACCGATGCGCACGCGCGCCTGTTCGATGGGCATCGCAAGACGCGCGGTTATGATGGTCTTGTCACCCAGCTTCTTTTCAAATTGCTGTGAAAAAAGGATGACGCCCAACTTGACGAGCTGCGCCACGGCGCGTTTCAGCTCTCCCTGTCCAACCGCCTTTTCAAGCTCGGCTTCGGTCAGTGGTTCGGCGGCGTCGTAGATCGTCTCGACAATCGCGTGCTTTTTGGCGCTTTTGCCGGCAGCGGAAAGCGCTTCCTCGCGCGTCATGCCGCCGGGCGATAGTACCTCGCGGTGCTTGTTCCAGGTGCCGGGCGGAAGCTGTGCGTTTGCCGCTTCGAACGCGGTGCAGAAATATCGCTTGCGCATCCAAAGCGCCAGCGAAAGCTGCTCATAAGACAGCGTGCATTCATCATGAAAAATATGTGCGATCGGCTTGAGAGGGCGCTCTTCCTCAGGCTTCAACAGCTCGAATACGATCCCCTCTGTCTTTCGGTTCCCTGCTCCGAACGGCACCATCACGCGTTGCCCGACGCAAATG
>MEFT01000045.1 GCA_001725215.1 Clostridium sp. SCN 57-10 | reverse complement strand
GAGGCGACCTATTATTCGACCGGAGAAGTCCAGGAGTCGGAGTTTGACGCCGACGGACAACTGACGAGCGCCGTCGACTATGTGACCAACGAGTCGGGCGTCACGATTTACACCACCAAGGGCCACGAAGAGCAGAGCCTGCCCGCCAGCGTTGCCGCGCAGCTTGAAAAAAGCAACGTAAAGACGGCGGAGGTCAACCTGCTGATCGAGGGCCTGCCCGAAGACTGTGCCGCGCTGCTGCTTTACGCGCCGGCCGTTGACCTTTCGGCCGACGAGCTTGCCATTGTGCGTGACTATCTGTCGGGCGGCGGGAAGGTAACCCTGTTTTTACCTGACGGCAGCATCCCTGCCGAAAAGCTGCCCAACCTTTGCGCGCTGCTCGCCGAGTACGGCATGACCATGGCAGACGGCTATATCGCCGACACCGACCGTTATTACCAGAACAGCTACTACAACATTTTCCCCATCGTCTCGACGGGTCATTCGATGTTCGAAGGTCTTCCGGACGATGCAGTGGTGCTGCTTTCGGGTGCACGCGGTATGCTGAGCGGCACGCCCGCGCGCGAAGAAATTACGCTTTCCACCATGCTGCGCACCTCTGAAAACGGCTTTGCCGTCACGGAAGACGGCAAGCAGGTGCAAAACACCTATGTGCTCGCCGCTTCGGCAGACGAACTGCTGGAAAGTGAAAAGCACGCGCGGTTGACCGTGATCGGCGCGCCGTCGCTTATCGCGAGCGACATCATCGACCGCTTCGCAAACCTCTCAAACCTCACCATCTTTACCGACGTGATGCTTTACGGTCAGGACAATGTATCCAACATTTCCATCCCCGCTAAGAGCCTTGCGCTGAGTTATAACACCATCCCCACCGCAAACCTCTGGTCGCTCATCTTTGTCGGCGTTATTCCGCTTGCCGTCATCGGTGTCGGCTCGTATGTCTGCATCCGCCGCAGGAGGGCGTAATATGGCAAAGAAACGCAAATCTCCGCTCCTCCTGCTGCTTGTCCTTCTTGTGCTTTGCGTCGGCGCGCTGCTCGGCGTGCGGGCCTACAATGCCGCGCAGGCAAAAAAAGAGGCGCAGGATGCGGAAAACGCAAAGATTATCATCATCCCCAAGGCAGACTACCATACGGTGCAGGTCAAAAACAGCGCGGACACCTTTTCGCTTCTCTATGCAGACGAGCGCTGGACGCTTGCGGAGGACGAATCGTTCCCGCTTGACCAATCCAAAACCGCGCGCCTGACTGACATTGCGTCGGGGCTGACGGCAATCACGCGCATCACGAACGGCGATACGCTTGAAGCCTACGGCCTTGCCTCTCCGGCTGCCACGCTGACGCTGACGGGCGAGACAGAAACGATCACCGTCATGCTAGGCGACCCCGACAACGGGCATTCCTACCTTAAGCGTGGCGGCGACGACGCCGTTTACGAAATTGCCGGCGACCTGCTGACGCAGGCATCATTGGGCAGGCTCAACTTGATTTCGCCCGACCTGCTGCCCACGTTGACAGCGGCAAACATTACGGGCTTTTCCGTAATGTCGGGCAACGGCATACTGACGCTTGTGCGCGAAACGGTCGACAAAACCGACCATTGGTATATCGAGCAGGACGGCACGCGCATCGCCGCGTCAAACGAAAAGCTTGCCGTTCCGCTCTCGTCGCTCACCACGCTGACCATCAACGGCTGTGCCGCTTATCGCCCCGACGCGGCGGCGCTTGCATCGTTCGGGCTTGACGCACCCCGCGTGCTCACCGTTTCTTACAGCGCGGCAGACAATCAGGCGCATACGCTCGTGCTTGAAGTCGGCGATAAGACTGCCGACGGTGCAAACTACTTTGTGCATCAGCAGGGCAGCGATTACGTCGACCTGCTGAGCGTATCGGCACTTGACACCATCCTCACGCTTGAGCGCGCGGCACTGCAATAGCTTTTGCATTCACCTCTTAATCAGAAATGCCCTGCGGATTATTCCGCAGGGCATTTCTGTATTATATAGCAATAATATTACATCTTGTATTAAGCGTGCAGTTCGCCGTTGATGACGAGTTCCCTCAGCGGGCGCTTGGGTACATACGTCACATGGTTTTCGTCGCGCGTGTAGGCAACGTCTCCGTTTTCCGACTCGGTGAGCACCACCTTCTCGTCCGGCTTACCGAACGCGACGATGAGCTGGGGCCACAGCGTCTGCGGCAGACCCAGCGCTTCGATGACGGCCTCCGGCTTAAAGTTGCCGATCATGATACCGCCGAAGCCAAGCTCGGTCGCCCCAAGCAGCATGGTCTGCGCCACTCCGCCAATGTCCTTAAGGAAACGCTCGCGGTTGGGGGCGATGGTGTCGTCCTGACAGATGACGATAAACGACGTGGGGCAGTGCCCTTCGCGTGGCAGCTTCATGACGGCGGCAAGGCGGCGCGCCCAGCCGGTCAGCGGCTGAATGCGCGCGCATTCCTCCTCCGTCGACGCCACATAATACTTCAGCGGCTGGATATTGACGCTTGCGGGGCACAGGCGCGCCAGCTCGACGAGCGACAGAAGCTGCTCGCGCGTCATGCGCTCGGTCTGTGCATATCCTCGATAGCTGCGGCTTTTCGTAACCAGATCTTTGAGCATAATATCATCCTTTCAAACTATGAGATTACCAAACATAAAGCCTGCGTGGCATCAATCCTCCGCGCTCCAGTCGATGGCGCGGCCGTAAGGCGTCAGAAACGCGTTGGCGCGTGAAAAGTGCCGGCACCCGAAAAATCCGTTGTGCGCCGAAAGCGGGCTGGGGTGGGCGCACTGCAGCACGAGATGCCGTTCGTTCGTCACGAGCTGCGCTTTGGTGCGCGCGTTGGCGCCCCAGAGCAGAAAGACCATTGGCCGCTCGCGCTCGTTAAGCCGCGCGATGATGCGGTCGGTCAAAATCTCCCACCCCTGCCCGCGATGCGAGTTTGCCTGTCCACCGCGCACGGTGAGCGCCGTATTGAGCAGCAGCACGCCCTGCCTTGCCCATGCGTCGAGACAGCCGTGGCTGTGCGGCGCAATGCCGAGGTCGGTTTGCAGCTCTTTGAAAATATTCTTAAGCGACGGCGGCGGCTCGACGCCGCGCCGCACGGAGAACGACAGTCCGTGCGCCTGTCCTTCTCCGTGGTAGGGGTCTTGACCCAGAATGACGACGTTGACGTCTGCATACGGCGTCAGCTTGAGCGCGTTAAAAATATCGTACATATCGGGGTAAACGGCGTGCGCGCGGTATTCTTCCTTAAGGAATTGCCGCAGCGCCTTGTAATAGTCCTGTTCAAATTCGGGCGCGAGAAGCGCGTCCCAGTCGTTTCCGAGCTTTATCATGTGCATCACCGACTACATTTTATCACAAAATTCTTTGATACAAAAGCTATTTTGCGCGGTTGAAGCACCATGGCATCTGTGCTATACTGGAAGATAACATCAGAAAGGGGGAATCCTTTTGAAAAAGAAGTCGATTCGCGCTCTTGCCGCCCTGATGGCGGCCGCCGTGCTTCTCTCGTGCGGAGTATTGGCAGGCATGGAGCGCTTTGTCAAAAAAAATGCGTGGCCTGCGGCTGGCGCGTTCCGCGATGTGTCGGTCAAAAGTTGGTATCTGACCGACGTGCGCGCCTGCTACGAGCTGGGCCTTTTTTCCGGCCGCGGCAGCGGCGTGTTTGATCCCTCGGGCGCGGTCACGGTGGCCGAGGCGGTGACACTTGCGGCGCGTCTGGGCAACATTTATCGCGGCGGGCCGGGCGTGTTTGACCAAAGCTGCACGCCGTGGTACGACACCACCGTAAAAATTGCGATCAGCATGAAGATCATCACCAAAGCCGACTTTACCGATGCAGACTTCAAGCGGGCCGCGACGCGCGCCGAGCTTGCCTATATTTTCGCGCACGCGCTGCCCTCCACTGAATATAAGGAGCTCAACCGCGTGGAAACGCTGCCCGACGTTGCGGCAAGCGACAAATATGCAAGCAGCATTTTCACGCTGTATAACGCAGGCATTCTGAAAGGCAGCGACGATTATGGCACCTTCCGCCCCGCGGACGCCGTCAAGCGCGCCGAGGCAGCGGCTATGGTGCGCCGCATCGCGCAGCCCTCTCAGCGTCTGACCTTTACGCTCAAGAGTTCCGTTTTGTTTGACGAAATCGTTTCCGCCGGCGACGCGGCGTTTTTCACGGTCGGCAAGAACGGCAAATACGGCTACATGAAGCGCGACGGCAGCGCGCTGCTCTGCCCGCTGGCCTATGACTTCGCGTTTACCTTCCGCGACGGAAAAGGCGTTGTCGTCACAACGCGCTCGGGCATTGATGGTACGCTGCACGAGTTCGGCTATATCGACGACACGGGCGCCTATCACGCCCTTCATATCATCACGGCGGACAGCTGGACGCCCGGCATTTTCTGGGGCGGCTATCTACGTGTTGACACAGAGTATGCATCGGGTGACACCGAATACCGTCTGTTTGACGCATCGGGCACAGAGCTCACCTTCTTCTCGCCCGGAGAGGCCGTGCGCCGCCACATCATGAGCGGCGTCAGCGACGGGCTGGTGCTCGTCGACGACGACGCGGGCACGCCCGACTGGCGTAGCCTGTCCTATGTCGACGTGACAGGTAAAACCGTGCTGCGTCTGCCCGACTGGGAGAACCTGCCCGGCGGCACGGGCAAGGCGGTCATCAACGCAGGCTCGTTTGACCGCGGCTACGCGCCCGTGCTTGAGGGCGTATTCCAAAATGGCGTGCTCAAAAGCTCTTTGTGGGGCATCATCGACAAGACGGGCGCCTATGTGCTTGCGCCGCAGTTTGACACGATTTTCTTCGGCGGCGACAGCGCCGAGTTCCGCCTCTTCGGTGAAACGGGCTACGCCACCGCCCTGCTGGCCGATGGCGTGACCTATGCCATTCTGCACAAGAGCGGGATGGTGCTCCCCCTCGCGGGGTATAACGGCGTCGGCCTGCCGCCCGACAGCGGCACGCTGGTTTCCGTACAAAAGGGCGGCCTGTACGGCTATGTCGACGCCGCAACCGGCAAGCTTGTCATCCCCTGCAAGTATGAAAGTGCAGACCCGTTCGCGGGCGGCCTTGCCGTTGTAAGCATCGGCGGGCTTTACGGCCTGCTCGCGCCGGACGGCACGCTGCGCTACGAGGCTAAATACACCGAAATTGTTCAGGGCGTGCGCGATGCGTGGCTGCTTTCGGCAGACGGCGCGTGGACCTATGTTCAATGGTAATTTCGACAGATTAGGATGATTGCATGACAACGCTTCTGCTTCGGATCTTCGTGAAAGACTATCGCGATACCGAAAACCCCGCGGTGCGTGCGCGCTACGGCATGTTCAGCGGCGCGCTCGGCATTTTTCTCAACCTCTGCCTGTTCGGCGGCAAATTTGTTGCAGGTTTCATCTCCGGCTCGATCGCCATTACGGCTGACGCGTTCAACAACTTAACCGACGCAGGTTCGTCGGTGCTGACACTCATCGGCTTTAAACTGGCGGGGCAAAAGCCCGACCTTGCGCATCCGTTCGGGCACGGACGCATCGAATATCTCGCGGGGCTTGCGATCTCAATGGTTATTTTACTGACCGTCGTAGAGCTTGGCAAATTGTCTGTCTCCAAAATATTCGCGGCCGAAATCCCTCGTTTCTCCTGGCTGCCCGCCGCCATTCTCATCGCGTCCATTCTGGTGAAGCTGTATATGTTCGCGTTCAACCGCCGCCTTTCGCGTGATATCCGCTCGGCTGCGATGGGCGCCACCGCCATCGACTCTCTGAGCGATGTGGTCGCAACCACCGTAGTTCTGCTCGGTTCGATCATCGGTCAGCTTGCGCATGTCGCGGTAGATGGCTACCTCGGTCTGCTCGTCGCGTGCTTCATCCTTTACTCCGGCTATCGCGCCGCAAAGGAGACACTCAGCCCGCTGCTCGGGCAGCCCGCCGACCCCGAGCTGGTGGACGGCATCGCAAAAACTGTGCTGTCCCACGAGCATGTCGTCGGCATGCACGATTTGATTATCCACGACTACGGCCCGGGGCGCTGCATGGTTTCACTGCACGCCGAGGTGCCGCACGACGGAGACATCCTCGAGCTGCACAACATCATCGACGACATCGAGCGCGACCTCACGGAGGAGTTTAACTGCCACGCCGTCATCCACATGGACCCCGTTGTGCATGACGACGAGGAGACGGTGCGCATGCGCACACGCGTCGCGGCGCTTGTCAAGCTGATTGACCCGGACATGACGATTCACGACTTTCGCATGACGCGCGGCGCAGGGCACAAAAACCTGATCTTTGACGTGATCGCCCCCTATCGCTGCAAGCGCAGCGACGCGGAAATCGTCGCTTCCATCAAGGGCGCGGTTCTTGCGCTGTCCGATGAGACGAAGTATTACGCGGTCGTCACCGTCGACCATCCGTTTTAATGGTCCGTTCTGAAGGGGGATCGAGTTCCCCCTCGCGCCGTCGCCGAAAAACAGAATGGGTTAAGCCCTTCCGGCTTTTTTACAAACAAAGACCGTGCCTTCCGGCACGGTCTTTTGTTTTGATTTACTCTTCATCTTTATCAAGCGCCAGCATGGCGGGAGGCGTCTTGCGCACAAAGCGCAGATAGACCCAGAGGCCAAGCGCCGCGACATAGCTGAGAATGGCAAACAATTGCGAAACGCGAATGCCCGTACCGCCGAGGTAGAGACTGTCGGTGCGCAGGCCTTCGATGAAAAAACGCCCCAGCCCGTACCATGCAAAATAAAGCAGCGCAATCTCGCCTTTAAAGTGGCGGCGCTTCGAATAAAAATGCAGAAACGCAAAGCCGATTACATTCCAAAGCGACTCATACAGAAACGTGGGATGCACGGGTGCGCCGCCGTTGATCGACATGCCCCACGGCGCGTCGGTCGGCCCCCCGAATGCCTCAGCGTTGACGAAATTTGCCCATCGACCGACGATCTGCCCGATGAGAAAGCCAAGCGAGGCAAGGTCAAACAGATTAAAAAAGTCGATCTTTTTGACACGACCATAGATATACACCGTGATGAACGCAGCGATGACGGCGCCGTAAATCGCAAGACCGCCCTCCCAGATGCGGATGATCTCGCCGGGACGCTCGCTGTAATAGCTCCAGCTGTTGAGCACGTAGTAGGCGCGTGCGCCGACGATGGAAATGGGCAGCGTAATCAGAAGACCGTCGATCAGCTCGTCGGTCGTCGTGCCGAACTGCGGCGCGCGCTTAAACGCGTAAAGCACCGCGAGCGAAAACCCAATGGCGATAATCAGCCCGTACCATTTGATACTGAACTGCATCGAGCCGATCGGAATGACAAAAATCTCTCGATGGAAGGTAAACACGGTGTCGAACAAGTGCGGAAATGCAACGGTATTCGTCATGGCAGCGCGGCTTTTAGCCGCTCACATCCTTTCCGGTTGAATTTATTACGATTGTACCACGGCGCGCTGTAAAAAGCGATAAATATTTGCAGCCGCCCAACAAAAAACACCTTGACAAACCACGTGGAATGGGGTATTCTAAAGTAGTTGTAAAGCATTTCACTTTACAGAAAGGGTGAAAGCATGAAAAGCGATACCTACCGCATGTCGATGCTCTATGATTTTTACGGCGAGCTGCTGACCGAAAAGCAGAAGGAGCTTTTCGACCTTTACTACAACGAAGATCTTTCACTCTCCGAAATCGCGGAGCACGCCGGTATTACCCGGCAGGGCGTGAGAGACGCCATTATGCGCGCCGAAGAGGTTCTGCGCGATACCGAAGATAAGCTTGGCCTGATGCGCCGCTACGGCAGCATTGAAAAGCAGGTCGCAAAAATAGCCGAAGCGGCGTCCTACATCGCACGCGTCAACGCGACGGTACGCAACTATGAAATCGCCGCGCGTGTCGATCAGATTTTGGGCGTCACACGCGAGCTGTCTCAGTCAGTCTGACGGGAGGATTCCATGGCATTTGAAGGTCTCAGCGAGAAGCTGAACAAAGTATTTAAAAATCTGCGCTCTCGCGGCAGACTGACGGAAAATGACGTCAAAGAAGCGATGCGCGAAATCCGCATGGTACTGCTTGAGGCGGACGTCAACTTCAAAGTCGTCAAAGACTTCATCAAAACTGTGACCGACCGTGCCGTCGGCACTGATATTTTGGACAGCCTGACCCCCGCACAACAGGTCATCAAAATCGTAAACGACGAGCTGTGCGCGCTAATGGGCGGCAGCCAGAGCCGCATCCGCATGGCAAACAACCCGCCCACCGTCATTATGTTTGTCGGTCTTCAGGGTGCGGGTAAAACGACCAACATTGCAAAGCTGGGCGGCTATTTCAAAAAGCGTGAAAGCCGCCGCCCGCTGCTCGTCGCGTGCGATGTATATCGTCCCGCCGCCATTCAGCAGCTCAAGGTCGTGGGCAGCCAGCTTGACATTCCGGTGTTCGAGCAGGGTCAGGGCGACCCCGTAGCCATCGCAAAGGCCGCGTATGACCATGCGCGTCGCCACGGCAACGATATGCTGCTCATCGACACGGCAGGCCGCCTGCACATCGATGAAACGCTGATGGACGAGCTGAAGCGCATCAAGGCTGAGGTTAAGCCGCACGAAATTATGCTCGTTGTCGACGGCATGACCGGCCAGGACGCCGTCAACGCCGCTTCGGCGTTTGACGAGGCGCTGGGCATCGACTCGGTGCTCATGACCAAGCTCGACGGCGACGCGCGCGGCGGCGCGGCACTCTCCATTCGTGCCGTAACAGGCAAGCCCATTAAGTTTGTGGGAATGGGCGAAAAGCTCGATGCGATCGAGCCGTTCTACCCCGACCGTATGGCGTCGCGCATTCTCGGCATGGGCGACGTGATGACGCTCATCGAAAAAGCTCAGGAGAACTTCGACGAAAAAAAGGCGCATGAGCTGGAGAAAAAAATGCGCACCGGCAAAATGACGCTGACCGACTTCCACGACCAGATGAAAGAAATGCGCAATATGGGGTCGATGACCGAAATGCTCGGCATGATTCCGGGGCTGGTGCGGCAAACCTCCATCCTGCACGGCCAGCGCACCCTTACGAC
>MEFT01000044.1 GCA_001725215.1 Clostridium sp. SCN 57-10 | reverse complement strand
TGTGTGGTGAAGTGGTCTTCCTGTGGGCCGAGCACTAGGCGGACGGGGCGCGGCGCACGGTCGCACAGTGCTCGGGGTGCAACGCGGTCAGCCATGTCGTGCAGCGTCAGCTCGGGGGCGCGGAAGGGAAGCGTATCGCCCGTCTGCACCGCTTCGCCGCCATGAAAGCCGCCGAAGCCGGCCTTGCGGCAGGTGGAACGGCTGCCCATCACAACGGGCGCGTCAAACCCGCCCGCGACGGCGAGGTAGGCGCGGAAACCGCTTTTGGGGAAACCGAGCGAAAGCTCGTCGCCTTGCTTGGCGCAGTAAGCGCGGTTTGGCTCGATGGGAACGCCATCAAGCGTCGCGCCGCAGTCGGCGCCCGCAAGGGCGAATACGTTATAGCTATCAAAACGCAGCTTGCAGCCGCCGCCAGTGATTTCAAGGGCGGCCTCGCTTTCGTCGTTGCCGCATAAAAGGTTGCACACCGACAAAGCAAGCGTGTCCATCGCGCCGCACACTGGTACGCCGAAGCGCTGCCAGCCATAGCGGCCGCCGTCCTGCAGCGTCGTCAGCGCGCCCGCTTTCAGTACCGTCAGCATGGCGCACCTCCGAGTTTTTCAAATTCTTCGGCGGAAACGGGCACAAATTTTACACGTGCGCCCGCCGTAAGCAAAAATGGCTCGTCGCGCGACGGGTCAAACAGCTTAAGCGGCGTGCGCCCGATGAGCTGCCAGCCGCCGGGGGAGGCGACGGGGTAGATGCCCGTCTGTTTGCCCGCAATGCCGACCGAGCCGGCCGGAATCGCGGTGCGCGGCGCTTGCAGGCGCGGCGCGACGATGCGCTCGTCCATACCGCCGAGGTAGGGGAAGCCCGGCATAAAGCCGAGCATGTAAACGAGATAGTCGGGCGCGCTGTGCGCTTCGATGACCTGCTGCTCGGTCATGCCGCAATGCTGCGCGACGAAGGGCAGATCCTCGCCGTATGCACCGCCGTAGCACACGGGAATTTCCACAAGCGCGCCGACACCGCGTGCGTCGCCCGTCGTACCGCACAACGCGTTGAGCGCTGCGCAAAGCTCGGCGTAGCCGATGATTTCACAGTCGTAATGTATGGTGACGGCACAGTAGGCGGGCACCGTCTCGCGCACGCCGTCGATGGTACGCGCTGCGTCTGCCAGCGCGGTCACACGCTCGTTCAGCGCTTCGGAAATACCTTCTCCCAGCGTGACGGTGACGGCGCTGTCACCGCACGGATGTATCACGGTGCTCATAGCGTCTGCCACATGGGACGCAGCGAAACACCCGCGTCGGCAAGTCCGTCACGAATGGCGCCAGCGAAGGCGAGCGCATGCGCGCCGTCGCCGTGCACGCAGATCGAATCGGCGCGCAGCGCAATGGTCTTGCCCGTCTGGGTGACGACTTCGCCACTGCATGCCATGCGCACGACGCGCGACACGGCTTCCGCCGTGTCGGTGATCATGGCGCCCGGCTCGTTGCGCGGCACAAGGCTGCCGTCGTCGCGGTAGCCGCGGTCGGCAAACACCTCGGAGCAGGTTTTTAGGCCAAGCTCGTGCGCAATGGTCAACACGGGGCTGCCCGCCAGCGCGACGACGATCAGCTTGTCCGAAACGGCACGGATGCCTTCGCAAACAGCACGCGCCAGGCGTTCGTCCTTCGCCATCGTATTATAGAGCGCGCCGTGCGGTTTGACATGGCGCAGGGGCACGCCGGCGGCTGTGCAAAAGGCGTTCAGCGCGCCGATCTGGTAGATGGTGTCAGTACGTGCTTCGTCGGCGCTTACCGCCATGACGCGCCGCCCGAAGCCGCGCAGATCGGGATAAGAAGGGTGCGCGCCGATGCCGACGCCCGCGCGCGCACACAGGCGCACCGTTTGCTCCATGACGAGCGGGTCGCCGCCGTGCCAACCGCACGCGACGTTGGCAGAAGTAATCAGCGGAATGATTTCAGCATCGGTGCCGATGGTATAAGCGCCGAAGCTTTCGCCCAAATCGCAGTTCAAATCAACATAAGGCATGGATTAACCCTCCTTAAGCATGGAGTTTTTTACATCGGTCACCAGCATATGCCCGGGCGCATGGGTGATGGCAATGCTTGGACGCGACCGCATGATCGCGGCCTGGGGCGTGACGCCGCACGGCCAAAATACGGGCACCTCACCGGGATGAACGGTCACGGCATCGCCAAAGTCGGGGCGGGAGAGATCGCGGATGCCGATCGCTTCGGGGTCTCCGATGTGGATGGGTGAGCCATGCACGCGCGGCATTGAAGCCGTTACCGTGACGGCGCGCGTCAGCAGCGGGCGGGGGATGGGGCGCATGCTGACGACCATATTGCCCGAAAATACGCCCGCGGGCGCACAGGGGATGTTGGTCAGATACATAGGCACGTTGCGGTCTTCTTCGATGTGCCGCACGGGAACGCCGCTTTCAAGCAGCGCCCACTCAAACGAAAAGCTGCATCCGATAAGGAACGAAACGAAATCGTCACGCCACAAATGCGAAACAGAGCGCAGCTCCTCGCGCAGCTCGCCGTTTTGGTAGACGCGGTAGAGCGGCACGTCGCGCGACACGTCACCGCCCGGCGCGAGATACGGCATATCGCGCGTGCCGGCATCAAGCACCTCAAGCACGGGACACGCCTTAGGATTGCGCTGGGTAAACAGCAGAAAATCGTAAGCGTATTCGCGCGGCAGCACGGCCAGATTGCATTGAGCAAAGCCGTCGCACAGGCCGGCGGTGGGTCGCGGGGCTGGGTCGGCCGCGAAGTAGGCACGCACGGCGGCGGGCGAATCAGTCGACAGGGATGGGGAAATCGGGTTTTTCATCGTAAAGTCCCTCCTCGTTGAGCAATTGGATCAAAGAGCCAAGCAGTTCGTAGTGGTAGGGCATATCAATGCCGTCTACGCTGCGGCAGCGCTCATAGCGCACGCCGTCGACCAGCCCGGCCTTGTTGCACAAATCGACGAGCGTACGCTCGACGGCGGGACGCGGAAGCAAAAACTTCCCGGTGCGCAGGCTGAGCGCAGCGGCAAGGCCCCATCCCCACCAGTTGGAAACACCGGCGGCAAGGGCGTAGTCGGCCCGTGTCGTCACGCACACCTGCGCGCCGTTTGCCACGTGTTTTTCCACATACGGGCGGAAGTCCGCCATGCCAAGCTCGTTGCCGCCGTCGCCGATAGCGATGGTCGCGCACTTTGCATCGCGCACCAGCGGCTCAAGCGGCGCGATGAAGTCGTCGAGCACATCGCCCCGCATGCTGTAATAGTGTCCGTCGCGCGCGGAGCCAGGCCGTTCAATGGAAATGACATGTGTGGGGTTAAAGCTTTCAAGCAAAAAATAAGCGGCGTCATCGCGCCAGCCTGTGTTAAAAACGCGCACCCGCGCGCCGGGGCAGCGATGCGCGGCGAGCGCGCGCATGGCGTCAAAGCTTTCCACACCAACGGCAAACATCACTTCACAGCCAAGGGCCTGCAGAGCATGCCCGATATTTGCGGCGCCCGGAGGGCCGTCTGTTTCGCCGATGCCTCCGCAGCGTAAAATGGGAAATCCGGTGACGATCAACGCACGCTTTGCACCGAGCAGCTCACGCACCACCGCGTCAAGCGGTTCGGGCGGCAGCGCGGAGAGAAAGCCCCTATTGCCGGGATCGCGATGCATCAGCTCGATGATGCGCCGGTCATGGGCAGCAAAGCGAGTTACGCCGCTGCCCGGAAAGGGCGTAACATTCTCAAGCGGTTTGTTCATAGTGTTCCCTCAGATCTTTATAGTAACGCGGCATATTGATAGCGCGCTATATCCACATTATACCGCACACGCGCGCCGTTAGTCAATCGCGCACGGCTCTGCCGCAAGACAAAAAGCGACGGGGCTTTTCGCGCAGCAAAAAAGGCCGCGCAAAGCGCGGCCTAACGATGGACTTGATTTACTTTTTTGCAGAGATGTGGGCAAGCGGGAGGGAGAAATACGTCTCTCTCTTTTTTGAAAGGCTACTCCACCGAAATGATATAAGAGTATACCGGCTGCCCACCGTCGACGATGTTATACTCAGACGACTTGGCAAGTGCAGAAAAGCTCTCCTGCAGCACGGCCGATTTTTCGGCGTCCGAACCTTCTCCGCGGAAGACAGTGATAAACTGGCTTTTGCGGTCGATCATCGCGCGCGCAAGCTTGCGCGCCACGTCGTCAAACTTGCGTCCGTTTGCGATCAGCTTGCCATCAAGCAGCGCAAGATAGTCGCCCTCTTTGATGTTGCGCCCCTCAAACGCGCTGTCGCGCGCGGCATAGGTGATCTGGCCGGTCTTGACGTTTTCGAGCGCACGCGTCATTTCGGCAGTGTTATCCTGCGGATCGAGATCGGGGTCAAAGGCGAGCATGGCGGCGATACCCTGCGGCGTCGTCGCGGTTGGAATCACGATGACCTGCTTTTCGGAAAGCTCGGCCGCCTGCTGGCTCGCAAATTCGATGTTCTTGTTGTTCGGCAGGATGAAAACGACCTCGGAGGGCGTTTTGTCAACTGCCTCAAGCAAATCTTCCGTCGCGGGATTCATTGTCTGACCGCCCGATACGACATTGTCGGCGCCCAGATCGGTGAAGACGGAGCTGAGGCCGGTGCCGGCCGCGACGGCGACAAAGCCGTAGCGCTGTTCGGGCGCCGCGATGACGCGCTTTTTAAGGTCTTTCACAGCCGTCTCTTTGACCTTGTTCTCATGCTGCATCAGCATGTTTTCGATTTTGATAGAGGAAAGCGGCCCGAATTTAAGACCCGCGTTCAGCGCGCGGTCGGGCGTATCGGTATGAACGTGAATTTTCACGAGTTCGTCGTCGTCAACGACGACAACGCTGTCTCCCAGACTCTCGAGGAACGAACGCAGCCGCGCTACGCTGCGCCGTTTGTCGCGGCGCTCGGCGATAAACTCGGTGCAGTATGCAAACGTAATTTCATCGGTGTCAAACTGCGAGAAATCGGCGCTCATATCAAGCGCCTTCTGCGGCTTTGCAAGATTAACGACGAAATTGCGCACCGTCCCGGTCAGGGCAGACATCATGCCGTCAAGAATGATAATCCAGCCGTAGGCGCCCGCGTCGACCACACCCGCCTTTTTGAGCACGGGATTCATCTCCATCGTGTCTGGCAGAACGTCGCGCGCCGCTTCGATGGCGGCGGCAAGCACCTTTTCGCAATCGCGGTCACGCCGCGCCGTCTTGACGGCAGCCTCGGCCGCAAGGCGCGAAACGGTGAGGATGGTGCCCTCTGCGGGCTTCATCACGGCTTTGTAGGCCGCCTGTACGCCCTCCGTCATCGCGGCAGCCAGTGCGGCGCCGTCAATTTCCGAGCAGGCACGCAGGCTCTTGGCCATACCACGGAACAAAAGCGAGGTGATAACACCCGAGTTGCCGCGCGCGCCGCGCAAAAGCGCGCTTGCCGTCACGTCAAGCGCCCGTCCGAGTGTCGGGCTTTGCAGCTTTTCCAGCTCGCGCGCCGCGTTGAGCATGGTGAGCGACATATTGGTACCCGTGTCGCCGTCCGGCACGGGGAAAACGTTGAGCTCGTTGATTTCCTGCTTGCGTTCATCCACTGCGGCGGCAGCGGCGCAGATCATCTGCTTAAAGCGTTCGCCGTCTATTATCTTAGCCAATTTTGAATGCTCCCCTCGAAATGATTTCAGCCGCGCACATGGTCGACGTAAACATCAATGCGTTTGACGCGCAGGCCGGTGGCCTCTTGCACGCGATAACGCACCTCGCTGATGATCGAACGGCTGACAGCCGGGATATTTACGCCGTCGCCCGTTGCGACGTGCAGCGCAATGACAAGCTCGTCGTCTTCCGTACGCACGGAAACGCCGGTTGTCATCACTCCACGATGCAGCAGGCGTGACAAACCATCTCCCAAGGAGGTGCCCGTCATGCCGCGCACGCCGAAGCAAGCGGAGGCGGCATCGCCCGCGATGGCGCGGATGACTTCGTTCGAAATGCCTATCTCGCCAAGCTCTGTTTGGATACGCATGGGAATTTGCCCCTTTCGCCATGGATTCTTTATGATGAAATAAAGTATATCACACAATTGACAAAAGTAAATACTTTGATAAACTAAACATTGAAAATTTGCCAAAACGCGGGGAGACGGTTACGGCACGAGGCGGATCATGCCGGCATGAACGCCGCGTGCCTCGCCGTTTCTGCGATGCGACCACCAGAGTGATTCGTCTCCGCAGCAGGGGCAAGTGGAGGAAATATCAATATTATACGGCGTAACACCCGCAGAGACGAGGGAAGCGTAGGTGATACTTTTTAGATCGATGTGCCATTTGGCACCTTCGCGATATACGTTGTCTAGGATGCGGTCGCCATAGGTTGCGTAAAGCGCGTTATACACATCGTCATCCGTTTCAAAACAGGCGCGGCAAATGGAAGGGCCGACGGCGACCAGCAGGTCGCGCGGGCGGGTGCCATACTCTTGCTGCATGCGCTCTACCGTTTTTCGCGCGATCTCATTAACGACGCCGCGCCAGCCCGCGTGGCAAAGGGCGACGGCGCGCTTTTTGGGATCGCAAAAAAGCAGAAGCTGGCAGTCGGCGTAAAAACCGGCCAGCGTAACGCCGGGAACGTTGGTCATCAGTGCGTCGACGGCCTCGCCGTCACGGGCGTTTGTAAAAACGCCCGGCGCTTCGCGAATGACTTCGATGATGTCTGTATGCTGCTGATTGGTACGAACGATTTCTTCGCCGCAGCCGTCAAGCAGGCGTGCCGCCCGGTCATAATTGATTAAAACCGTATCGCGATCGTCTCCGCCGGAAAACCGGAAATTGAGGCTTTCAAATATGCCGGTCGAAACACCGCCGAGGCGAGTGAAAAACGCGTGGCGCAGACGCGGTACGGGCGTTAGTTGCAGGGACGTAAGGTGAGGGGTTTCGCTTTGCTTTTTCAGAATAAGATCAGCCATTTGGGTGGAAGCTCCTTTGCATGAATTGAAACGCAGCTATTCGGTGTCGATCAGTGTAGCGCGGAAGCAGGCGCCACGGTTATCCAGCTCGAAGAGTGCGCCTTGAATGCGGCAGTCAAGATCGGAATTCTCGAAACGCTGTGTCAGGCCGCCGCGGAAATACTCCAGAGACTGCTGCCAACGCACGCCGATGACCGACTCTGCCGCGCCTGTCATCCCCACGTCGGTAATATATCCCGTTCCGCGCGGCAAAATGCGTGCGTCGGACGTTTGCACATGGGTATGTGTGCCGAATATTACGGCGGCGCGTCCGTCAACGTGATAGCCCATGGCTTTTTTCTCGCTCGTAGCCTGCGCGTGGAAGTCAACGACGTAAAGGTCGGCTTGCACCTCACGCAGCAATGCGTCAAATGCGTCAAACGGGCTGTCGCAGTTAATGTCCATATACAGGCGCCCAAGAAGTGATACCACACATACGCGCACGCCGCAGACGTCGATGATGCAGTAGCCGCGCCCTTCGATGCGGTGGCTGCGGTTGTAGGGCCGCACCACGCGGCTGTCTTCCTCCAGCATGGGAAGAATACGGCGGTTGTCAAACGCGTGATTGCCCAGCGTAATGACATCGGCGCCCGCAAGCAGCAGGTCATGTGCGATGTCGGGTGTGATCCCGCGTCCGGTTGCGTTCTCGCCGTTGATGACAATCAGATCGGCACCGGTACTGCGGCGCAACGCGCCCAAACGGCGGCGCGCAAGCTCGACGCCCGCCTCGCCGCACACGTCGCCAAGGGTCAGAATCTTCATAGCGCCTCCCGCGGTTCCGGTTGACAAACAGCCGGAAAGCAGATAAATTGTTTTAAGCGGATTTTAATAGTATACCAGAAATCAGCCGATTGTACAAGAGTAAACGGTCGCGACGGGAGGAGGAAAATGGCGCCTTTCGTCGAAGCTTGTCTCACGACATCGCGCGGGCAAAAGCATACGCCCTTGTAGCTCAGCAGGATAGAGCGTCCGCCTCCTAAGCGGAAGGCCAGCAGTTCGAATCTGCTCAAGGGTGCCAAGATAAGCGATCAAAAACCATGAAATGATCAAGGTTTTTGATCGCTTGTTTTTTAATGTCACTCTTCCCATCAGAGAGGGCAGTTAAACCTGATGTTTATTTTGGTGGACGAAACAATGTCGTCAACTTGGCGGGAAGCAGTAAATTTCGGTACTACTCCAACTCATGTAAGAATCTGCATGATTATAAGTGTTACGATAGGAAAAACCAGAAGCCAGCCGCATACTTGCGGCTGGCTTTTGATTTTCGAGCGAGGGAAAGCGTCTGTCCGTTCCGATGATGTATCACACCGCAATAACGGGTCAGCCGCCCCGAACCTTTCGGCTCGGGGCGGCTGGTGATTCAGTTGATTACTGCGCGATGTTTTCCACAAACCGCATCAGGATGGCGGCCACCTGCGCGCGGGTGGCATCCCCCTTAGGAGCAAGCGTGTTCGTTCCGGTTCCCGAAACAAGGCCGCGGGCATTTGCCCACTGCATGGCTGCGGTTGCCCAGCTGCTGATTCGCGTGCTGTCGGTAAACTTTGTGAGATCTGTCGTGGCAGAAACATCATATCCCTTGAACTTGGCGTAGCTCATCAGAATAACCGCCATCTGCTCGCGGGTAATCGGGTCGTTGCTTCCAAAGCGTCCGTTGCCATAGCCGGAGACGATGCCGTTTTCGGCTGCCCAAGCGACCGCCTTTTCGTACCACAGTCCCGCTGTTACGTCACTGAAGTTGCTTTCCTTCTGTGCTGTAGGCTCTCCTTCCATGCGCCAGAGCACGGCAACCAGCATGGCACGTGTCATCGGGGCGTCTGGGGTAAATGTGGATGCGTCGGTTCCGTCAAACAAACCGTTGGCAAACGCAAAGGAAACGCTGTCAAAATACCATGCGGTGCGGTTGACATCGCGGAACGGCACCTGTCCAATGACATACTTGGAGAAATGCTGCGTGCGGAAGGTGACGGTTTTCGTTGCCGCGTGATACTGCCCAGTGACGCATTCGAGAATGTTCTTGTCGTTGAGATACCATACCACAACGGTGTCAGGGTCCTCGCCCGGCTTGAGGGTGTAAGGCACGTCG